>NZ_PSUC01000011.1:0-51884 GCF_002931635.1 Rathayibacter sp. AY2B7
ATCTCGGCGCGCACCTCGTCGCGGAGGCGCTCCCAGGTCTCGACCGGACCGGGCAGGCCGTTCTCGCGCACGGCGCGGACGCCCCGATCGAGCGCGGCCACTTCGTGCAGTCCTACGGCTCGCCCGAGGTCGACGCGTCGCTCCTCGTGCTGCCGATGGTCGGCTTCGTCCCCGCCGACGACCCGCGGATGCTGGGCACCGTCGCCGAGCTGGAGCGCGTGCTCCTGCAGGACGGCCTGCTGCACCGCTACCGGACCGAGTCCTCGGTCGACGGCCTCGCCGGCGGCGAGCACCCGTTCCTCGCCTGCTCCTTCTGGCTCGTCCGGCAGTACGCCGACTCCGGCCGGATCGACGACGCGCGGACCCTGATGGACCGGCTCGTCGGGCTCTGCAACGACGTGGGCCTCCTCTCGGAGGAGTACGACGTCGAGGGCCGCCGGCACGCGGGGAACACTCCCCAGGCCCTCTCCCACCTCGCCCTGGTGCAGGCGGCCGACGCGATCGCGGCAGCCCGATGAGGCGCCGCCGCGTCGTTCTCGCGAGCATCGGCGGAGTCCTCGGAGTCGCGGTCCTCGGCTTCCTCACCTGGAGCTCGATCGTCAGCGGCCCCGACGAGGACGCCCTCGCCCGCGTGCGCGCCGATCCGGCGATCGCGGTCGAGCGCACGGACGACGCGCTCGTGATGACGCCGACCTCGACCGGCGAGCTGGCCGGCACGGGCCTGGTCTTCATCCCCGGAGCGAAGGTCGACGCCTCCTCCTACGAGGCGACCCTGGCTCCGCTGGTCGAGGCCGGGGCGACCGTCGTGATCACGCGGCCGATCCTGCACCTGGCCTTCTTCGATCTCCGCTCGCTCGAGACCTTCACCAGCCAGGCCGAGGGCGTCGACCGCTGGCTCGTCGGCGGCCACTCCCTCGGCGGCGTGAAGGCCTGCCAGTGGGCCGAGGACCCGGCGGTGGCGGGCCTGGTGCTGCTCGGCAGCTACTGCGCGAACGACCTCTCGGGCTCCGGGCTCCCCGTCCTCAGTGTCAGCGGATCGGAGGACGGGCTCAGCACGCCGGAGAAGGTCGCCGACGCGAGCGTCCGGCTGCCCTCCTCCGCCGACCTCGTCGAGATCGACGGCGCCAACCACGCCGACTTCGGCTGGTACGGGCCGCAGGCGGGCGACGGCGAGGCGACCATCAGCCACGAGGAGGCGGACACCCGCATCGCCGAGGCCCTCCTGGGCTTCAGCCGCGAGGTCGGCTGAGTCGTCCGCTCCCGCTTGACCTCGAGCGCACTCGAAGTCGTAGGTTGACGCCATGTCCACCGCCACCGCCGCCCCGGCCGAGCCGGAGGTGCTGTCGATCTCGCAGGTCGCCGCCGTCACCGGTCTCACCGTGCACACTCTGCGCTACTACGAGCGCGCCGGGCTCATGCTCGACCCGGTCGAGCGCGCCTCGTCGCAGCACCGCCGCTACCGGCCGGCCGACGTCGGCTGGGTCGACTTCCTCACCAAGCTCCGCGCGACCGGGATGCCGATCGCGAGGATCCGCGAGTACGCCCGGCTCCTCCGGATCGGGCCCGCCACGGAGCCGGAGCGCCTCGCGCTGCTGCGGACGCACCGCGAGGAGGTCGAGGCGCAGCTCGCCCGGACACACGCCAGCCTCGCCGCGATCGACATCAAGATCGCGGCGTACCAGGAGAGGACCACCCACTGATGAAGACGATCACCCTCGGATCCGACGTCGCCGCCCTCGAGGTCTCGCGCCTCGGTCTCGGCGCGATGGGCATGTCGGCGTTCTACACCGGCGCCGGCACCGACGACGCGGAGTCGATCCGCACCGTGCACCGCGCCCTCGATCTCGGCGTCACGTTCCTCGACACCGCCGAGATCTACGGCCCGTACACCAACGAGGAGCTGCTCGGCCGCGCGCTGGCCGGCCACCGCGACGAGGTCGTGCTGGCGAGCAAGTTCGGCATGATCCGCCACCGCGGCGATGGGGGCCGCGGACTCGACGGCTCCCCGGAGAACCTGCGGCTCGCCGTCGAGGGCTCGCTCGCGCGCCTCGGGACCGACCGCATCGACCTCTACTACCAGCACCGCATGGACCCGGGCGTCCCGGTCGAGGAGACCGCCGGGGCCTTCGCGGAGCTGATCCAGGAGGGCAAGCTCCGCGGCTACGGCCTCTCGGAGGCGGCGCCCGCGACGATCCGGCGTGCTCACGCCGTGCACCCGGTCACCGCTGTGCAGTCCGAGTACTCGCTCTGGACCCGCGACCCCGAGGCGGAGGTGCTGCCGGTCCTCCGCGAGCTCGGCATCGGCTTCGTCCCGTACTCGCCGCTGGGCCGCGGCTTCCTCACGGGCAGCATCCGCTCGGTCGCCGAGCTGGGCAGCGACGACTTCCGCCGCGACAACCCCCGCTTCGCCGACGGAGCGCTGGAGGCGAACCTCCGCATCGTGGAGGCCGTCGACCGTGTGGCGGCGGAGGCGGACGCGACCGCCGCGCAGGTGGCGCTCGCCTGGCTGCTCGCCCAGGGCGAGGACATCGCTCCGATCCCGGGCACCAAGCGCGTCTCGCGCATCGAGGAGAACGCGGCCGCGGACGCCCTCGTGCTGACCGCGGAGCAGCTCGACGTCCTCGGCGCGCTCGAGGCCCCCGTCGGCGATCGCTACGCCGACATGAGCTCCGTGAACCGCTGACCGCCCTGCGGGACGCCGCTCGCCGCGCGCACCCCGGGTGCGGCCGTGGGAGCGGCGTCCTCGCAGGAGTCAGTCCCGCGGCGGCAGCTCCCGCTTCGGGGTGTCCCGCAGGTCGATGAGACCCGTGAACATCGCCCCCCGCTCGTTCGAGCGCTCGTCGCCCGAGAACAGGTTGTCCGGGGCGGAGGACCCGTGCCGACGCGGGGTCGCGGCGGGAGCGGGCTCCCGCTCCATCTCGACGCGCTGACGCGGGAGGGCGACGGGGTCGTTCTCGTGCAGCCACGAGACGAGCCGCTCGCGCACGTAGCAGCGCAGGTCGAAGAGCGTCGGCGCGTCCTTCGCGGTGACGAGCACCCGGATCCGGACGAAGCCGCCCGTCGCGTCGGTCACCTGCAGGACGCTGGTGCGCCGGTCCCAGAGGTCGGTCTCCTCGAGCATGCGGTGCAGCTCGTCGCGCATCTGCTCGGGGCTCACCCGCCAGTCCAGGTCGAGCTCGACGGCGCCGAGCAGCTCGGACCCGGTGCGGGTCCAGTTCTGGAACGGCTGGGTCGTGAAGTAGTTCGTGGGCAGCACCAGGCGGCGGTCGTCCCAGAGGTGGACGACGACGTAGGTCAGCGTGATCTCCTCGATCCGCCCCCACTCGGTCTCGACGATCACCACGTCGTCCAGGCGGATGGCGTCGCTGAAGGCGAGCTGCATCCCGGCGAAGATGTTCGTGAGGCTCGACTGCGCGGCCAGGCCCGCCACGATCGAGAGCACGCCGGCCGAGGCCAGGAGGCTCGCACCGGCCGTGCGGGCCTCGGGGAAGGTCAGCAGCGAGGCGCCGATCGCGATGACGACGACGGCCGCCACGGCGACCCTCCGGATGATCGTCATCTGCGTGCGGAGGCGGCGTGCCCGGCGGTTGTCGGCCGTGTCGGTCCGGTAGCGCTCGGCGCCCAGATCCTCGAGGAACACGAACAGGGAGCCGATCACCCACGCCGCCGTGCCGATCGTGGCGATCTGGAACACCCGCTGCACGAGACCCGGCCAGGGGTCGCCCGACACGGTGGCGGCGAGCGCGGCCCAGACCGCGATGGTCATCAGCAGCACGCGGAACGGGATGCGCAGACGCCGGATCAGCAGGCGCGCCCAGGTCTTGCGCTTGCCGACCGAGCGCAGCACGAGGGCGACGACGGCGGTCGCGACCACGGCGATCACGACCGCGATCACCACGGCGAGCGCGATCGAGCCGATCACGGGGAGGACGTCTTCGGGCACATCGGTCCTTTCTGGAGGGAAACGGAAGCGAACGGAGATCTTGCCACGCGAACGGGGGTCGGTCCGCATTCTGCGCCGGACACCGTGCGGATGCTCAGGCGCCTGTTAGCGTCGGCGGACGGAGACGTCGACCTCGCCTGGAGCACCGTCGCCCGGACCTTCACGCGGACGGGCATCACCCTGAGCCTGACCGCCGCCGCCGCCGATCAGGCCCGGGCCTCCGACGCGCTCGACATCGGGATCGGCTCCACGAGCGTCGGCTTCCGCGGAGTCCTGCCGCTGCTCGACCCGTCGACCGCCGCACCCTCCAGCAAGTGAGCACGGGCCGGCGCTCCCCCCGCGGGCGCTCCGAGGAGGTCGGGAACGGACACGGACCGGGAACGACGAAGCCCCGCACCTCACGAGGAGGTGCGGGGCTGGTGGTGCACCCCCTCGGACTTGAACCGAGAACCCACTGATTAAGAGTCAGTTGCTCTGCCGATTGAGCTAGAGGTGCGTTCCGGCCGGCTGATCGTGCGTGCCGAACCGAGGGATCACATTACCAGCGTCTCCCCCCGTCTCGTCAAATCGAGTGCGACGGACCGCCCGCGGCAGCGATCGGAGGCTCCGCGGGACCCACCGGTATCGTGGTCGCGTGACCTCGCAGAGCAGTGACCAGAGCTTCGACGACGACCTCCGACTCGCCCTCCGCCTGGCGGACGCGGCCGATGCGATCTCGCGGGAGCGGTTCGGCGCGCTCGACCTCGTCGTGGACACGAAGCTCGACCGCACCCCGGTCACCGACGCCGACCGCGCCGTCGAGGAGGCGATCCGCGCGCTGCTCGCCGCCGAGCGTCCGGACGACGCGATCCTCGGCGAGGAGTTCGGCACCTCGGGCGAGGCCTCGCGGCAGTGGATCCTCGACCCGATCGACGGCACTGCCCACTTCCTCCGCGGCGTCCCGATCTGGGCGACCCTGATCGCGCTCGCGGTCGACGGCGTCCCCGTCGTCGGAGTCGTCTCCGCTCCCGCTCTCGGCACGCGCTGGTGGGCGGCCGAGGGCTCCGGCGCCTGGGCCGTCGAGCTGGAGGCCGGGGCCGAGCCGCGACCGCTGCGCGTCTCGGGGATCGACACGCTCGCCTCGGCGACCTTCAGCTACAACAGCATTCAGCAGTGGGAGGGCGCGGGCCGTCTCCCGCAGCTGCTCGAGCTCGCCGGCGCCGTCTGGCGCGACCGGGCGTACGGGGACGCGTGGCCCTACATGCTCGTCGCCGAAGGTCTCCTCGACGGTGCGGGCGAGTTCGACGTGAAGCCCTACGACCTGGCGGCCCTGGTGCCGATCGTGCAGGAGGCGGGCGGCCGCTTCACCTCCGCCGACGGGGAGGACGGGCCGTGGCACGGCAGCGCCGTCGCCACCAACGGCCTGCTGCACGACGAGGTGCTCGCGATCGTGGCGCCGCGATGAGGAGCCGGACGGCCGCGCTCGCCTCGGCGGCGCTCCTCCTGCTCCTCTCGGGCTGCTCCTCCGTCGTCGGGCCGGACGGTCCGGAGGCCGTGCGTGACGAGGGCGGCACGGTGGCGACCGCCGGCGTCACCGACGTGTTCTCGCTGCGGCGCGGCGACTGCCTGGCCGACCCGGGCGACGACCGCATCGCCGACGTGGACGTCGTCCCGTGCGCGGAGGAGCACGCCCTGGAGGTCTTCCACACGTTCGCGCAGCCCGGAGACCGCTACACCAGCCGCAACACGCTGCTCGCCCAGGCCGAGGCGGGCTGCGAGCCGGAGTTCGGCGCCGTGATGGGGATCGCCTACGGCGACTCCGCCCTCGAGTACCGCTCGCTCGTCCCCTCCGAGGTCGGCTGGCGCCACGGAGACCGCACGATCGTCTGCGCGGTCCTCGATCCGGCCGACGACTCCACCACCGGCAGCCTCTTCGGCTCCGCTCGCTGACCACGGCTCCGATCGACCCCCGTTCGACTCATTGACACGCGCTCCGGCGGAGCGCAGGGTGAAGGGACGACCGGCAGGCGCGAGGGGGCGCGGAGACCGGCGGCTCAGGAGTCGACATGCAGGACCGGCACGACCAGGAACCCCCCGAGCGCTGGCGCACGGCCGAGCAGCACTGGGGACCGGCGGACAGCCTGTTCCCGAGGCTCCACCGGCAGAGCTCCCTGCTCGCCGCGGCGGAGGCGGTCGCGCAAGTCGACGGGCCCGGCCCGGGCGACGTCTGGTCGCGGCTCCTGCACGACTACGCCCACGCCTCCGACCGCGTCGTCTCGGTGGACGGCGACGCCGAGGCCGCCACGCTCGGCTGGCTGAAGCCGCGCGGGGTGATCTCGCTGCTGGTCACCGAGCGGTGCGACGACGACGACGCCGCCGAGCACCTGGTGGCCGCGCTCGCCGCGATGAACGCTGTGACCCTCTCCGTGCACGAGGCGCGAGCAGTTCGCCTCCGTCCTCTGCTGGAGGTGCTGCACCGGCTCCTGCCCGACGCGTTCGCCGAGCTGCCGGTGGACCGCAGCGCTCACTACCCGGCCGGCACCGCCGTCGCCGTGCTGGCGCCGGGCGTGCTCTACCGGGACTGGGCCCCGCCGCAGGCTCTCGCCGGCCCGGCGCACGACGACGACGACCGGCTGGCGATGCTCACCCTCTACGGGCGGATCAGACAGCTCGACGTGCGCCCGTCGTGAGGGCGGCGGAGCGGAGCTCCCAGTGTGCGACGACGACCGTGGTGGAGATGGGGGGAATCGAACCCCCGTCCATCGCTGTGATTCTGCGCCTTCTACGGGTGTAGCCGATGAGAGCGTTCTGCTCGGCCCCGACCGTTACCATCGGCGCATCGGTCGACGGGCCCAGCCCGAGTGCAAGTCCCGCGTCGCCCTCAGGCGTAACGACGCAGCAAGTCCTCTAGATGACGCCAGGATCCGGGGCGAGGACGCACCCACGGGCTGACGGACTATCTACTCTGGCTTAGGCAGCGAGAGCGAAGTCGGTGCGCTTCTGTTCGGCACCTGTGTTTTCCAGGGATCGTTGACGAGATGACCCTGGATCCTCGACCCGCTTCTCGCAGTTTCGCAGGCAATGTCGAAACCGATCATCCCCGCGAGCACTCGACGGCCCGGAGGCCGCTGGAGTGGGTCGTTCGTCGCACACTGTGGAGTTACGGGTCCTAGTCTACCTCAGCTCCGCGGGCGGTCACCCGGCGGCGGCGCAGATCGAGCAGACCCAGCACGAGCGCGAGCGCGATCAGCCCGAGGGTGACGAAGTAGCCGTTGCGGAAGGCGTCGTGGTACCGGTCCAGCCCCTCCGCCATCCCCTGCTCGCTCGCCAGCGTCGCGAAGAAGACGGCGGAGGCGCAGGCGGTGCCGACCGCGGTGCCCACGCGCTGGCCGAGCTGGCCCACGGAGCCCGCCACGCCGCCCTGCGCCGGCGGGATCTCGGCGAGGGTGAGCGTCTGGTTCGGCGACACGACGAAGCCGCCGCCGGCCCCGGCGACGAGCATCGCGGCACCCATGCCGTAGGCCGCGGTCTCGGCCGGGAGGAGCTCGGCGGCGAGCAGCACGAGCGTGAAGCCGATGACCACGAGCACGATGCCGAGCACCACCAGTGCGCGGCCGTAGCGCTGCACGAGCTTGCCGCCGTACCAGGCGGTCACCGCCGAGGTCAGCGCGAACGGGATGCTCACCATGCCGGCGAACACCGGCTCGAGGCCGAGCCCCTGCTGGAGGAAGAGCGTCGTAAGGAGGAAGGTCGCCGGGATCGCGGCGAAGTAGGAGGTCGCGACCAGGATGCCGTTGCGGTAGGAGCTGGTCCGGAAGATGCGGAAGTCGATGACGGGCGTCCGCCCCGACACGGCGTAGTGCGCCTCCCAGCGCACGAAGACGGCGGCGGCGGCCGCGGCCAGGACCAGCCAGAACCAGCGGTAGGGCGAGTCCGAGGAGGAGCCCGTGGTCAGCAGGAACGGCAGCATGAACGCGAAGATCGCGACCGCCAGCAGGAGCAGGCCGACCGGGTCGAGGGACCGGTCTCCCTCGGGCCGCGAGCGCTTCTTCGGGATGAGCTTCCAGGCGAAGACCAACGCGGCGACGCCCAGCGGGATGTTCATCCAGAACAGCAGGCGCCAGCCGTCCTGCTCGCCGCCGATCGCGATCAGGAGGCCGCCGAGGGTCGGGCCGAAGGCGGTCGACAGGCCGATGGTCGCGCCGAAGACCCCGAAGGCCCGGGCCCGCTCGGCGCCGGTGAACATCTGCTGCACCAGCCCGAGGACCTGGGGCATCTGGATGCCCGCGGCGACGCCCTGCAGGAAGCGCGCGACGACGAGCAGCTCGATCGACGGCGCGAGCGCGCAGAGCAGGCTCGTCACCGTGAACGCGGTCAGCCCGATCAGGAACAGCAGGCGGCGCGAGCGGATGTCGCCCAGCCGGCCGGCCGGCACGAGCGCCAGTCCGAAGGCGAGCGCGTAGCCCGCGACGATCAGCTGCAGCTGGCTCGCGTCCGCTCCGAGCGAGCGCTCGATCGACGGCAGGCCGACGTTGACCTTCGAGAGGTCGAGGATCGTGATGGCCGCGACTCCGACGCTCACCGCGAAAGCGCGCCACCGCGTCTTCTCGTCGGCGGCGCTCAGGGCGGCGGGGGCGCTGTTCTCGGGGGAGGTCACGCGCCCCAGTCTCCCAAAGCGCGGGGCGTGAAGAAGAGGCTTGCGCGGCACCCGTCGGACAGTGCCCGCCGGAGCCTACTCGCCGAGGCGGCGGCGGGTCGACATCGCACGGTCCGCCTCGCGGCGGTCCTGGCGCTCTCGGAGGACCTGGCGCTTGTCGTAGTCCTTCTTGCCCTTGGCCACGGCCAGCTCGACCTTGGCCTTGCCGTCGCTGAAGTACAGCGAGAGCGGGATCAGCGTGTACCCGCCCTCCTTCACCTTGTTGTGGATCTTGAGGATCTGCGCCTTGTGCAGCAGCAGCTTGCGCTTGCGGCGCGGCGGGTGGTTCGTCCAGGTGCCCTGCGCCCACTCGTTGATGTGGACGGCGTCGAGCCACGCCTCTCCCCCGTCGACGAAGGCGTAGCCGTCGACCAGCGAGGCGCGGCCGGCCCGGAGGGACTTCACCTCGGTGCCGGTGAGCACGAGGCCCGCCTCGTAGGTGTCCTCGATGAGGTAGTCGTGGCGCGCCTTGCGGTTGGTCGCGACGACCTTCTGTCCCTGTTCTCTGGGCATGGCTGCTCCTCGGGTCGCGAGCGGATGAAGGGGGCGGGCATCGTCGGGGCGATGCACCGGTGGGCCGCCCCGAACGGGACAGCCCACCAGTATACGTCCGGTCCGGGATCAGACCCGCAGGTACCGTGCGATCGCGACGTTCGCCGAGACGGCGGCCAGTACGATGCCGACCACGATCAGGATCGGCACGACGATCAGAGCGTCGTCGAGTCCCACGAAGGAGGTCAGCGGGATCCGGTACGCCAGGAACCCCTGCACGAAGACCTGCACGATGGCGACCACCGCGACTCCCGCGAGGATCGAGCCGACCAGCGCGGCGAAGACCCCCTCGAGGATGAACGGGGTCTGGATGAACCGGTTCGAGGCCCCCACGAGCCGCATGATGCCCAGCTCCCGTCTCCGCGAGAACGCCGAGAGGCGGATCGTGGTGGCGATGAACAGCACGGCCGCGACGAGCATCAGGACGGCGATGCCGATGGCCGTGTAGCTCGCCGCGTTGAGGATCGAGAAGATCTGGTCGAGGTACTGCCGCTGGTCGGTGACGCTCTCGACTCCCGAGACGCTCGACAGGCTCTCCACGATGACGTCCGACTGGGTCGGGTCCTTCAGGTTGATCCAGAAGGTCTGGTTGAGCAGGTCGGGAGTGACGTACTCGGCGACCGGGTTGCCCGCGAACTGCTCCTGGAAGTTCGCGTAGGCCTGGTCGTGGTCCTCGAAGTAGGAGCGGTCGATGTACGGCGCGAGCGTGGCGCCCTCGAGCTGGCCCTGCACCGCGTCGATCTGCTCGGCGGTGGCGTCGGAGCCGCTGCAGTTCGAGCCGCCGGAGGTGGCGGTGCACATGTACACCGCGACCTGCGCCTTGTCGTACCAGAAGTTCTTCATCTGGCCGATCTGCATCTGGAGCAGGATCGCCGTGCCGACGAAGGTGAGGGAGATGAAGGTCACCAGGATCACCGAGACGACCATGGAGACGTTGCGCCGGAGGCCGCTGGCGACCTCCGACCAGATCAGTGCGAATCTCACTTGACGGGTCCTACGTTCTGCTGGTCGTCGCCGGTCTCGTCGCCCTCGCCCGCGTGGGCGCGGAGGCCGAGGCGCGCGGCGAGCGACTCCTCGGGCAGGGCGCCGGTGTCGGCGGGGAGGAAGATCGGACCGGTCTGGCTCTGCAGCTCGACGACGCGCGGGGCGGCGGCGGGCTCGGCGGCCGGCTCCGGCTCGCGCTCCGGCTCGACGGCGGCGGAGCGGCGGCCCTCGGGGACGCGGGGCTGGGCGGCGGTCTGCGAGAGGCGGGCCGGCTCGGGCGGCGGGGCCGGGGCCTCCTGGCGCAGGTCGATCTCGGGGACCTCGGCGGGCGCGAGCTCGCTGTCGATGATCGCCGGGGGCGCGGGCTGCTCGGCGACCGCGTGGTCGTCGGCCGCCACGACCACGACGCCGTCGTGGACGACGGTGATGCTCTCGGTCTGGCCGTAGCCGCCCTGGCTCTCGTCGCGGACGATGCTGCCTGCCGAGAGCTCGATGACGCGGCGCTTCATCTGGTCGACGATGCCGGCCTCGTGGGTCGCCATGATCACGGTCGTGCCGCCCGCGTTGATCCGCTCGAGCAGCGCCATGATGCCGGCGCTCGTGGTCGGGTCGAGGTTGCCCGTGGGCTCGTCGGCCAGCAGGACGGCCGGCTTGTTGACGACGGCGCGGGCGATCGCCACGCGCTGCTGCTCGCCGCCGGAGAGCTCGTGGGGCAGGCGCGACGCCTTGCCCGCGAGGCCCACCATCTTGAGCGTGTCCGGAACGGCCTCCTGGATGTAGCCCTTCGACTTGCCGATCACCTGGAGGCTGAACGCGACGTTGTCGAAGACCGACTTGTTCGGCAGCAGCCGGAAGTCCTGGAACACGACGCCCATGTTGCGGCGGAAGTACGGGACCTTGCGGCTCGAGATCTTGCCGAGGTTCTGCCCGAGCACGTGGATCGACCCGGAGGAGGGGCGCTCCTCCTTGAGGATCAGGCGGAGGCAGCTCGACTTGCCGGAGCCGGAGGCGCCGACGAGGAAGACGAACTCGCCCCGGAGGATCTCGAGATCGATGGCGTTGAGGGCGGGTCTCGTGCCGCCCCGATACTGCTTGGAGACGTTGTCGAAGCGAATCATGTCGGTACGAGGGTAAGCGACGATCCCGAAGAGTCCGCCGAGGGGGCGCGCGGCGCGTCGGTGGGGACGCGCCCGAGCCGCGCTAGGAGGACTTCCGCCAGCGGATCCCGGCGGCGATGAAGCCGTCCAGATCGCCGTCGAACACGTGCGAGGGGTTGCCGACCTCGTGGTCGGTGCGCAGGTCCTTCACCATCTGGTACGGAGCGAGGACGTAGCTGCGCATCTGGTCGCCCCAGCTCGCGGTGATGGTGCCGGCGAGCTCCTTCTTGGTGGCCGCCTCCTGCTCCTTCTGCAGCAGCAGGAGCCGCGACTGGAGCACGCGCATCGCCGCGGCGCGGTTCTGGATCTGGCTCTTCTCGTTCTGCATCGACACGACGGTGCCGGTGGGCAGGTGGGTGAGGCGCACCGCGGAGTCGGTGGTGTTCACCGACTGGCCGCCGGGGCCGGAGGAGCGGAAGACGTCCACTCGGATGTCGTTGTCCGGGATCTCGATCGCCCCGGCCTCCTCCATCAGCGGGATGACCTCGACCGCGGCGAAGGAGGTCTGGCGCTTGCCCGCGGCGCCGAAGGGGCTCATCCGCACGAGGCGGTGGGTTCCGGCCTCGACCGAGAGCGTGCCGAAGGCGTAGGGGGCGTCGATCTGGAAGGTGGCCGACTTGATGCCCGCCTCCTCCGCGTAGCTGGCGTCCATGACGGTCGCCGCGTACTTGTGCTTCTCGGCCCAGCGGAGGTACATGCGCATGAGCATCTCGGCGAAGTCGGAGGCGTCGACGCCGCCCGCTCCCGCGCGGATGGTCACCACGGCGGGGCGGTCGTCGTACTCGCCGTCGAGCAGGGTCTGCACCTCGAGCTCGCCCATGACCTTCTGGAGGGAGGAGAGCTCGGCGATCGCCTCCTGCTCGGACTCGGCGTCCTCGGCCTCGTTCGCCATCTCGACGAGCACCTCGAGGTCGTCCAGGCGCCGGTCGATCGCGGTGATCCGCGCGAGCTCGGACTGGCGGTGGCTGAGGGCGCTGGTCACCTTCTGCGCGTTGGCCGTGTCGTCCCACAGGTCGGGGGCGCCGGCCTGCTCGCTGAGCTCGGCGATCTTCGAGCGGAGACCGTCCACGTCGATGACGGCGCGGATGTCGGCGAAGGTGGAGCGGAGAGCAGTGATCTGCTCGGTGAAGTCGTTGTCCAGCATGGTGCGTCCAGACTACCGGGGGCCGGGGGCCGCCCTCCGGCCCGGGCGTACCCTGGGGACGGTGACCAGCACCGCTCCGCGCCCCTTCCCCGTCGGGCCGCTGCTGCTGTCGACCTTCCTCCCCACCCTCCTCTTCTCCATCGGCGAGGGGGCGATCATCCCCCTCCTGCCGGCCGCGGCCGGCGACCTCGGCGCGACGCTGGCCCTGGCGGGCCTCGTGGCGGGGATGATCATGATCGGCGAGCTGGCGGGCGACATCCCCAGCGGCTGGATCGTCTCGCGGATCGGCGAGCGCGGCGCGATGCTCGGAGCCTCGGCCGCGTCGATCCTCGGGCTCGTGGTGTGCCTGCTCTCGACGTCATGGGTCGGGCTGACGATCGGCGTCTTCGTGATCGGCCTCGCGACCGCGGTCTTCGCGCTGGCGCGGCACGCGTTCATGACGTCGTTCGTCCCGATCACGCACCGCGCCCGCGCGCTCAGCGCCCTCGCCGGGGCGTTCCGCGCCGGCTGGCTGATCGGCCCGTTCCTGGCGGCCGGGGTGGTGCACCTCACCGGCTCCGTCGAGTCCGTCTTCTGGGTGCACATCGTCTGCTGCGTGGCGGCGGTCGTGGTCCTGCTGCTCGTGCCCGACCCCGCGACGGTGCTGCGGCGGGCGCAGGCCGCGGCCGACCGCGCCGCTCCGGAGGACGTGGTCGCCGCGGAGGCGTCGGCGACCGTCCCGGAGTCGCCGCAGTCGCTGCTCGGGACGCTGCGCGAGCACCGCGGGGTCCTCGCTCGGATGGGGACCGGCGCCGCCGTGATCGGGGCGCTGCGGGCGAGCCGGACGCTGATCCTCCCCCTCTGGGCGGTGAGCATCGGGCTCGCCGAGACCGACACCGCGATCATCATCGGCATCGCCGGCGCGCTCGACTTCGCCCTCTTCTACGCCGGCGGCCAGCTGATGGACCGCTTCGGCCGGGGCGCCACCGCGATCCCCTCGATGATCGGCCTCGGGCTCGGCCACCTCGCCCTCGCCGCCTCGGTGCTCGCCCTCGATCCGGTGCCCTGGTTCGTCGCCGTGGCCTGCGTGCTCGCGGCCGCGAACGGCATCGGCTCCGGGATCCTGATGACCATCGGCGCCGATCTCGCGCCCCCCGCCGATCCGGCCCCGTTCCTCGGCGCGTTCCGCTTCACCGGCGACGCGGGCAACGCGGCCGCCCCGATCGTCGTGTCGGCGCTCACCGCCCTGATCTCCCTCCCCTTCGCCGCCGTCGTGATGGGGGTGCTCGGTCTGGGCGGAGCGGGGGCGCTCGCCCGCTGGATCCCGCGGTACCTCCCCCGGGCGGCCTCCCGCGGCTGAGGCGCGGGGCCCTCCTCCTACACTGGAGCCCGCACGCGGGAGTGGTGGAATGGCAGACACGCAGGATTTAGGTTCCTGTGCCGAGAGGCGTGAGGGTTCGAGTCCCTCCTTCCGCACGGGATCGGCCGGTACGCTGAGCGCGCTCGCGTGACCGCCGACCGGCCACCGGCCCCCGTCGACTGGAGATCCGTTGAATCACGCCGCCCTCGTCCCCTGGCTCGATCCGGAGACGATCCTGACCTCGTTCGGCCCCTGGGGCGTGCTCGTGGTCTGCCTCATCGTGTTCGCCGAGACCGGACTGCTGATCGGCTTCCTCTTCCCGGGCGACACGCTGCTGATCATCACGGGCCTGCTGGCGCACGAGAACGCGTCGAACGGCGGCCTCGGCGTCCCGATCTGGCTCATCTGCCTGGCTGTCGGGTTCTCGGCCTTCGTCGGCGGCGAGGTCGGCTACCTGATCGGGCACAAGGCCGGCCCGCGCATCTTCGAGCGCAAGGAGTCCGGCTTCTTCAGCATCGAGAACGTGAAGCGGACCAACGCGTTCTTCGAGCGCTTCGGCGGCCTCGCCGTGATCCTCGCGCGCTTCGTGCCGATCGTCCGCACCTTCGCGCCGATCGCGGCCGGCGTGGCCCACATGAACTACCGCAAGTACAGCCTCTACAACCTCATCGGCGCCCTGATCTGGGGCAGCGGGGTCACCCTGATCGGGTGGCTGCTCGCCTTCATCCCGCCGGTCGCCGACTTCGTCTCGCACTACATCGACGTGATCCTGATCGGCGCGGTCGTGCTCGCGCTGGTGCCGACGCTGTTCCACTTCTTCCAGCAGCAGCGCAAGGCGAAGCTCGCCGCCGACCCCGAGACCGACTCGACCGAGTCGGCCGCCTACGTGCTCGACGCCGACACCCTGGACGACAAGCACCCGAAGTCCTGACCTCCGCCTCCGCGAGGCGCCACTCCGGCACGCGGCACGCCGACAGGCGTGCACCGGAGTGGCATCCCGCCCGGGTCAGAGCCGGGCGGACAGGGCGGCGAGCTCGGCGCGCAGCGCGGTGAAGGCGCGGGCGCGGTGGCTCCGGGCGTTCTTCTGCTCGGGAGCGAGCTCGGCCGCCGTGAGCGCCCCGGCCTCGGGGACGAACACCGGGTCGTAGCCGTGGCCGTTCGCACCGTGCGGGGCCGTCGCGATCGCGCCGTCCCAGCGGCCCTCGACCACCGTCTCCTGCCCGCCGGGGAGCACGGCGTCCGGCACCACGAGGGCGATGGTGCAGCTGAAGTGCGCACCGCGGTGCTCCGCCTTCACGTCGTGCAGCTGCGCCAGGAGGAGCTCGAGGTTGGCCGTCGCGTCGTGCGCGCGTCCCGACCAGCGGGCCGAGAAGATGCCCGGCGCGCCGCCGAGGACGTCGACGCAGATCCCGGAGTCGTCCGCGAGCGCCACGAGGCCGGTGTGCGCCGCCGCCGCGCGCGCCTTGATCAGCGCGTTCTCGGCGAAGCTCACGCCGTCCTCGACGGGCTCGGGTCCGTCGTAGGCGCGGACGCCGACTCCGGGGAGCGCGCCGGCCAGCATGGCGCGGAACTCCTCCACCTTGCCGGCGTTGTGCGTGGCGAGGACGAGGTCCAGGCTCACGCGCCGGGCTCCGCAGCGAGCGCTTCGGCCTGGATGCGGGCGAGGTCGGAGGCACCGGCGACCGCGAGGTCGAGCAGGGCGTCGAGCTCGCGGCGGTCGAACGGGGCCCCCTCGGCGGTGCCCTGCACCTCGACGAACAGGCCGCGTCCGGTGACGACGACGTTCATGTCGGTCTCGGCGCGCACGTCCTCGACGTAGGCCAGGTCGAGCATCGGCACGCCGTCGATGATGCCGACGGACACCGCCGAGAGGCTGTCGATCAGCGGCTGCGCCTTCTGCCCCACGTACTTCTTGCCCCGCGCCCACTCGATCGCGTCGGCCATCGCCACGTACGCGCCGGTGATCGCCGCGGTGCGGGTGCCGCCGTCGGCCTGGAGGACGTCGCAGTCGATGACGAGGGTGTTCTCGCCGAGCGCCTTCGTGTCGACCACCGCGCGCAGGCTCCGGCCGATCAGCCGGGAGATCTCGTGCGTGCGCCCGCCGACCTTGCCCTTGACCGACTCGCGGTCCATGCGGGAGTTGGTGGATCGGGGCAGCATCGCGTACTCGGCGGTGACCCAGCCCTTGCCCTTGCCCTGCAGCCAGCGCGGCACTCCGTTCGTGAAGGAGGCGGTGCAGAGCACCCTGGTGTTCCCGAACGAGACGAGCGCGGAGCCCTCCGCCTGGGTGCTCCAGCCGCGCTCGATCGTCACGGTGCGCAGCTCGTCGGGCGCCCGCCCGTCCTTGCGCGCGGCCTTCGATGCGGTGCTGTCGGTCACTCGGGTCTCCCTCGATCGTGCGGGAGCGCGGCCCGGTCGAGCTCGCGCAGGTTGATGGTGCCGGTCTCGACGAGGTCGACGCTCGAGACCTCCGGACCGAGGAAGCGGCGGGCGAGGCGGACGAAGTCGCTCGAGCCCGTCTCCTCCCACCGGTAGGTCGGAGGAGCGGCGGAGGTGCGCTGCAGGCCGTGCGCTACGAGGGTCCGGTAGACGTCGAGCGCGGTCTCCTCGGCGCTCGAGACGAGGCGGACGTCCGGCCCCATCACGTACGCGATGGCACCGCGCAGCAGCGGGTAGTGCGTGCAGCCGAGGACGAGCGTGTCGACCCCCGCGGCCTTGAGCGGCGCGAGGTACTCCTCCGCCACCGCGAGCAGCTCGTCGCTCCAGGTGACGCCCGCCTCGACGAACTCGACGAAGCGCGGGCAGGCGGCGGTGAACAGCTGCAGGTCGGGCGCGGCGACGAAGGCGTCGTCGTAGGCGCGGGAGCGGATCGTCCCGACCGTGCCGATCACGCCGACGCGGCGGTTGCGGGTGTCGCGGACAGCGCTGCGGACAGCGGGCTGGATGACCTCGATCACCGGGATGCCGCGGCCGAGCGTGTAGCGCTCGCGGGCGTCGCGCATCATCGCGGCCGAGGCGGTGTTGCAGGCGATGACGAGCAGCTTGGCGCCCTGGTCGACCAGCGTGTCGAGGGTGTCGAGGGCGTAGGCGCGGACGTCGGCGAGCGGCTTGGGGCCGTAGGGCGAGTGCGCGGTGTCGCCGAGGTAGACGATCGACTCGTTCTGCAGCTGGTCGATCACGGAGCGGGCGACGGTGAGCCCGCCGACTCCGGAGTCGAAGATGCCCAGCGGTGCGTCCGTCACGGAGGAACAGCCTACCCGCGCCCTGCGGCCCGGTCCCGGCCGCACGCCGTTCCCGGGCCCGGCGGCGTGCGCAAGCCCCGGCACCCGCGCCTGGGCGCGCGGGGGCGGCCGTGGAACACTGAGCGGATGGACTCCACGGCCTTCCTCACCGACCGGTACGAGCTCACGATGGTCGAGGGCGCCCTCGGCAGCGGCACCGCCGATCGCCGCTGCATGTTCGAGGTGTTCGCCCGGAGCCTCCCGCCGGGACGCCGCTACGGCGTGCTCGCGGGCACCGGCCGGCTCCTCGAGCTCATCTCGCGCTTCCGCTTCGGCGACGACGAGCTGTCCTGGCTCCGCGAGAACCGCGTGGTCGACTCCCGCACACTGGACTGGCTCGCCGACTACCGCTTCCGGGGCGACGTCTGGGGCTACCGCGAGGGCGAGGTCTACCTCCCGGGCTCCCCCGTGCTCATCGTCGAGGCGCCTTTCGCCGACGGCGTGCTGCTGGAGACCCTAGTGCTCAGCGTCCTCAACCACGACAGCGCCGTGGCGAGCGCCGCCGCGCGGATGGTCTCGGCCGCCGACGGGCGACCGCTCGCCGAGATGGGCTCGCGCCGCGCCGGTGAGCGGTCCGCCGTCGCGGCGGCTCGCGCCGCCTACATCGCCGGGTTCGGCGCCTCCTCGAACCTGGAGGCGGGCCGCAGCTTCGGCGTGCCCACGATGGGCACCTCCGCGCACTCCTTCACGCTCCTCCACGACTCGGAGGAGGAGGCGTTCCGCGCGCAGGTCGCCGCGCTCGGCCCCGGCACGACCCTCCTGGTGGACACCTACGACGTGACGGCCGCCGTCGACCTGGCGGTCCGCGTCGCCGGCACCGGCCTCGGCGCCGTGCGCATCGACTCCGGGGACCTCCCCCAGCAGGTGGCCGCCGTTCGGCAGCAGCTGGACGCGCTCGGCGCGACCGGCACGCGCATCACCGTCACCAACGACCTCGACGAGTACGGGATCGCCGCGCTCGCGGCCTCACCGGTCGACTCCTACGGCGTCGGCACATCGGTGGCGACGGGCTCGGGCCACCCGACGGCGGGCATGGTCTACAAACTGGTCGCGCACGAGGACGACGCGGGCGAGTGGGTCGCGGTGGCGAAGAAGTCGGTCTCGAAGGCGTCGATCGGCGGGCGGAAGGCCGCCGGCCGTCTGCTCTCCGACGACGGGGTCGCCGAGGCCGAGGTCGTGCACGTGGGCGCCGGCCCCGAGGGTGCCGTCGGCGAGGGCGAGCGGGCGCTGCTCGTCCCCCTGATCGAGGACGGGACGATCCGTCCCGAGCACCTCGGCATCGAGGGAGTGGCGGCAGCCCGCGCGCACCACGCGAACGCGGTCCTCGAGCTGCCGATCGACGCGCTCCGGCTCGGCCGCGGCGAGCCCGTCCTCCCGACCCGCTACGAGTGAGCGGGTCAGGAGCTCACTTCATCTTCGCGTAGATCTCCTTGCAGGCCGGGCACACCGGGAACTTCTCCGGGTCGCGGCCCGGGAGCCACTTCTTGCCGCAGAGCGCGCGGACCGGCTTGCCGGTGATGGCGCTCTCGAGGATCTTGTCCTTCGGCACGTAGTGGGAGAAGCGCTCGTGGTCGCCCGGCTCGATGGACTCCTGGTTGAGGAGCTCCTCGAGCTCGCGGTCGAGCGTGGCGGTTCCTCCGCCTCCCTCGAGGGGGTCGGTGCTGCTGTTCTGGACGCGCGGAATCATGCCGACGATCCTACGCGCGGAGCCCGGGCCCCCGGCCGTGCGCTCCGGATCGGGCGGCGCTAGTAGCGGCTGGTGAACGCGACCAGCTCGGTCGCGCGGCGCTCGAACAGCAGGCCGCCGAGGAGCACGCCGAGGGCGAAGACGACCACGGCGCTGCCGAAGCCGACGAGCACGGCGTCGCCCGCCGCCTCCGGGTCGACGAACAGGGCCCGGACGCCGAGCACCACGGCCGGAGCCGAGAGGAGCAGCCCCAGGCCGAACGCCAGGGACTGCGGACCGGCGCCACTGGCTCCGGGGGCCTGGGGCTGCGTGAACGCGCTGTCGCCCGGGCGCGGAGCCGGATAGGCGAGCCGTGCCGAGACGGCGCTGGCGACGCCTGCAGGGACGAGCAGGAGGCAGGTGTTCACCGCGAGCACGACGGGCAGCGCATCGGGGAGCCCCGAGGTCGCGCTGCTGATCAGCGAGCCGAGCACGACGACCGGCACGCCGAGCAGGAGGGTCGGGAAGGCGCGGCCGAGCCGGTCCGACCAGCCGCGGACGCCCGCGGCCACGTGGAGCCAGAACGCCGAGCCGTCGTAGGCGACGTCGTTGTGCAGGAACCAGCCGAGGAACAGCGCGATCAGCGGGACCGGGAGCAGCGAGAGCAGCGGGAAGGGGACGCCGACGACCGCGAGCAGCAGCAGGGCCGCGACCGGCAGCACCGGCACGGCGACGAGCGACGCCTGGTAGCGCGGATCCCGGAGCCAGTAGGTGATGCTGCGCGCCGCGATCGCGCCGGTCCGGGTCGAGCCGAGGACGTCGAACCAGCCCAGCCGGAGGCCGCGCGGCGGCCGGTGCGTGCGCTCGGGGCGCCCGGTCAGCAGGCGGACGACGAGCCACCAGAGCGCGCCCGCCGCGACGAGCGTCACCAGTGCCAGCAGGAGCGGGCCGAGCGCGTCGCCGGTCCGGGCGGCCGGGGCGATCATCCACGCCGCGCCGAACGGAGTGGCCCCCATCGCCGCGCCCCAGCGCTCGAGCACCGGGGTGTCCCCCGTGTCGACCAGCGCGGCGGCGCCGAGGGCTGCGGGACCGCCCAGCATCAGCACCAGGCCGAGGACGGCCAGCAGCTCGCGGGCGGTCCGGGAGGGGACGAGGGCGGCGGAGGCGGCGAGGCCGATCCGCGCGAACAGCGAGGCCGTCGCCACCGCGAGGAGCGGGCCGACCACGGCGAAGGCGCCTGCGCCCGGGACGAGCGGCGCGCTCGCGAGCCCGACCACCAGCAGGGCGAGCGTGGGGACCGAGACGAGGCCGGCCAGGGCGAGCGCCCCGGCGAGGCGGAGCGGCGGAAGGCCGAAGAGGCGGAACGCGCGCGGATCCATCGGGTCGAGCGGGCCGAGCAGGAAGGGCAGCACCAGGAAGCCGACGGAGACGAGTCCGCCGGCGGTCACGAGAGCGCCCGCCGCCGCGTCCGAGGAGCGCAGAGCGCCGATCGCCCCGATCAGCAGGGCCGTCACCGCGACGACCACGAGCACGCCCAGGACGGCGCCGGCCGAGCGCGCGGGCCCGGAGCGGAACGCGCCCAGGAGGACGTCGATCCTCAGCCGGAGAAGTCGTGCAGCCACTGCAGCCCCTCGGCGATCTGCTTGCCGCCCGCGAGCTCGAGGAAGCGCTCCTCCAGCGTCGCGGTGCCGGCGACCTCCGCGACCGTCCCGGAGGCGAGCACGCGCCCGCCGACGATCACGGCCACGTCGTCGCAGACGCGCTCGATGAAGTCGAGCCCGTGGCTGGAGAGGACGACGGTGCCGCCGCCCTCGACGAAGCGGCGCAGCACGGTGATCACGGCGGCCGAGGAGACCGGGTCCACCGACTCGAACGGCTCGTCGAGGACCAGCACGCGCGGGGCGTGGATCATCGCCGCCGCGAGGGCGACCTTCTTCGCCATCCCCGCGGAGTAGTCCGAGATCAGGCGCTCCAGCGCGTCGGAGAGGCCGAGCGCCTCGGCCAGCTCGACCGTGCGCTGCTTCGCCGTGGCGAGGTCGATGCCGCGCAGCGCGGCGGAGTAGGCGAGGAACTGGGCGCCGGTGAGCCGGTCGAACAGCCGGAGGCGGTCGGGCAGGACCCCGATCAGCGGCTTCGCGGCCGACGGGTCCTTCCAGACGTCGACGCCGTGCACGAGGACGCGGCCGGTGTCGGGTCGCAGGAGGCCCGTCATCATCGAGAGCGTGGTGGTCTTGCCCGCGCCGTTCGGGCCGATGATCCCGTAGAAGGTCCCCGCGCGGACGGCCAGGTCGATGCGGTCGACCGCCACCGTCCTCCCGAAGGTCCGGGTCAGCTGGTGCAGCTCGAAGACGACGGGCGAGGCGCCGTCCGGATCCGCGGCACCCTCAGCGGGCTCGGCGTTCGTCACGGACGTCATCCGGCTACGGTACCAACTCGCCCGCAGGCCCCCGGCGCCCGCGCCGACACCCGGCGACACGGCGAGAGGTCAACCACCCTGGCCCCGGGGGGCGTGAACTGTACACTAGGTCTCTACCCGAGGAGTCGATCAGATCGAGACGCAGCGGTTAATTCGAGGAGAACACACGATGATGCACACAGGTTCGACGAGCAGCAGCCCCGCCACCGTCGTCATCCTCGCCGCAGGGATGGGCAGCCGGCTCGGCCGCTCCCTCCCCAAGCCGCTCACGCCGCTCAGCGACGGGCGCACGATCATGCAGCAGCAGTTCGACAACATCCACCACGCCTTCGGCACCAGGATCCCGGTGACCATCGTCGTCGGCTACAAGCTCGAGCACATCATCGAGGCCTTCCCCTCGGCGACGTTCGTCTACAACGAGCAGTACGACCAGACCAACACCTCCAAGAGCCTCCTCCGCGCACTGCAGGCGAGCGGGCAGGGCGGCGTGCTCTGGATGAACGGCGACGTCGTCTTCGACCCGCGCATCCTCGACCGGGCGGCCGCGCTGATCGCGAAGGACGTCTCCTTCGTCACCGTCAACACCTCGAAGGTGTCGGACGAGGAGGTCAAGTACACGACGAGCGCCGAGGGCTTCATCCAGGAGCTCTCCAAGACGGTGCGCGGCGGCCTCGGCGAGGCGGTCGGGATCAACTACGTGTCCGCCTCCGACAAGGCCGCGCTGGTGCGCCAGCTCGCCCGGGTCGACGCCCAGGACTACTTCGAGCGTGGCATAGAGTTGGCGATCGAGCAGGACCGCCTGCTCGTCGAGCCGATGGACATCTCCGACCTCTACGCCGTCGAGGTGGACTTCGCCGAGGACCTCGAGCGCGCGAACCTCTTCGTCTGACGCTCCCGGCTCCTCCCCCGGCTCGAGCGGAGCCGACGGGAGGAGTCGCGCAGTGAGCACGGCCGACACCCTCGCGACCGAGACGGCCCTGCGCCACCGGCGCTCCCGGGCCTGGCGCTACCGCCACTCCCTCTGGCTGCTCACCAGGCGCGACCTCACCGTCCGGTACGCCACGAGCGCGCTCGGCTACGTCTGGTCGGTTCTCGACCCGCTCGTCATGTCGGGCATCTACTTCTTCGTCTTCACCGTCGTCTTCCAGCGGACCGTCGGCGAGGACCCGTACATCGTCTTCCTGCTCGCGGGCCTGCTGCCGTGGATGTGGTTCAACCAGGCGACCTCCGACGCGACCCGCGCGTTCCTCCGCGAGGCGAAGCTGGTGCGGTCGACGTCGATCCCGCGGACCATCTGGGTCGGGCGGATCGTGCTCTCGAAGGGCATCGAGTTCGTGGCGAGCCTGCCGGTGCTGGTGCTCTTCGCCGTGATCGCCGGCGCGCACCTGACCTGGGCGGCGCTGCTGTTCCCCGTGGCGATCCTGCTGCAGGCGGTGCTCACGCTCGGCGTGGGTCTGCTGGTGGCTCCGCTCGTGGTGTTCTTCCGCGATCTGGAGCGGGCCGTGAAGCTCGTGCTCAGGTTCCTCTTCTACGCGTCGCCGATCATCTACTCCACGGCCAACCTGCCGGAGCAGATCCGGCCGCTCGCGGCGCTCAACCCGCTCAGCGGGATCTTCGCCCTCTACCGCTCCGCGTTCTTCGAGAGCGAGCTCGACGTCCCGCTCATCCTCGCCTCCGCGGGCATCTCGGTGCTCGTGCTGGCGCTGGGCCTCGTCGTCTTCCGCCGCTCCGAGCGCGCGGTGCTGAAGGAGCTGTGATGGCCGACGCCCCCGTGGTCATCGAGTGCCGCGGCCTCGGGATCCGCTTCCGCCGCAACCGGCGGGGCCGCCGCTCCTTCAAGGACCTCTTCGCCGGCCGCTCCCGCCGCTCGCGGCCCGGCGAGTTCTGGGCGCTCCGCGGGCTCGACGTGCAGGTGCGGGCGGGCGAGGCCATCGGTGTCGTCGGCCGGAACGGTCAGGGGAAGTCGACGCTGCTCAAGCTCGTCGCCGGCGTGGTGCTGCCGGACGAGGGCGCGGTGGAGGTGCGCGGGGGCGTCGCTCCGCTCATCGAGATCACCGGCGGCTTCGTGGCCGACCTGAGCGTCCGCGAGAACGTCTACCTGACCGCGGGTCTCCACGGGATGTCCAAGCGCGAGGTCGACGCGCGCTTCGACTCGATCATCGAGTTCGCCGAGATCGGCGACTTCCTCGACACCCCCTACAAGCACCTCTCGAGCGGGATGAAGGTGCGCATCGCCTTCTCCGTCGTGTCGCGGCTCGAGGAGCCGATCATCCTGGTGGACGAGGTGCTCGCGGTCGGCGACAGGGCGTTCCGCGAGAAGTGCTACGCGCGGATCGAGGAGCTGCTCGCCTCCGGCCGCACCCTCTTCTTCGTCTCGCACAATGAGCGCGACCTCCGCCGCTTCTGCACGCGCGGCCTCTACCTGGACAAGGGCCGCCTGGTGCTGGACGCGCCGATCGAGGAGGTGCTCGCGCGTTACGCTGAGGACTACGCGCCGACACCGCGGAGCAGCACGGCGCCGGCCGAGGGCCCGCCCGTCCAGGGCACCGTCTCCGACGACTGACCCCTCCCGCACGCGGCGCCCGAGGACGCAGGAGTGCACGACATGGCCCAGAAGGACCGCAAGCGCGAGCGCGCCGTGGAGAGGGCAGGCGAGGTGGAGCAGGCCGACGGCTCCGAGAACGCGCAGCTGGCGAAGCTGCTCGACCGGCTCCTCGCGGTGCAGCGCCCGGCCGTGCTGGCGAACATCCGCCTGCTGCGGCGCCGGCGTCCCGGGGCGACTCCGGAGCAGATCATCACGTCGCTCGAACGGCAGTACCTCTCGAGCGTGGCCGCGGGAGGCGCGGCGATCGGGGCGACCGCCGTCGTCCCCGGCATCGGCACGGCCGCCTCGGTGGCCCTCTCCGGCGCGGGAGCCGCAGGGTTCCTGGAGGCGAGCGCGCTCTTCGCGCAGTCGGTGACGGAGGTGCACGGGATCCCGCTCGAGGACCCGGACCGCGCGCGGGCCCTCGTGCTCACGCTGATGATGGGCTCCTCCGGCAGCGAGATGGTGCGCCAGGTGGCCGGGCAGGCCGTCGGCGGGGGCAGCGGCCTCAACCAGTACTGGGGCTCCGTGGTCACGAAGGGCCTGCCGTCCTTCCTCGTGGGCGAGCTGGCGGACCGCGCGAAGAAGTCCTTCGCCAAGCACTTCCTCGCCCAGCAGGGCGCGGGCCTGGTCGGCCGGGCGATGCCGTTCGGGATCGGAGCGGCGCTCGGCGGCGTCGGCAACGCGATGCTCGGACGCAAGGTGGTCCAGAGCGCGCGCGACGCCTTCGGACCGGCGCCGCAGGCGTTCGGCAACACGCTGGTGCTGGAGCCGACGCGCGCCGAGCGGAAGGCGCTGGCCGCCGCGCCGGCCGAGCCGCTGGCGCTGTTCGTCCGCGACTACGGCGGACCGGGCGAGCGGGTGGCGCTCCTGCTCCACGGGCTCGGCGCCGACTCCCGGATCTGGTACGCCCTGGTCCCGACGCTGCACGAGCACGGCTACCGCGTGGTGGCCCCCGATCTCGCCGGTCACGGCGGCTCGCCGGCATCGCCCGCGTACTCGCCGGAGCGCTGGGCGTCGGACGTCCGCGCCTCGGTGCTGCAGACCCCCGACCTCGTCATCGGCCACGGCCTCGGCGCCGTCATCGCCGCCCGGCTCGCCCCCGAGTACGGCGCCGACCGGCTCGTCCTGCTCGACCCCGCGTTCTCGGACGCCCGAGGACTGACGAGCGCGCTCCACCGCGGCGGCTCGGTCGCGCACGTCGAGAAGGGCGACGCCGACTCCCTCCGCCACCGCCACCCGATCTGGACGGACGAGCAGATCGAGCTCGACGTGTCGGCCCACGCGCTCTGGGACCAGGACTCGGCCGGCGGGCTGACGGCGCGCGGCGCGGCCGAGGCTCCCGAGTCGTTCCCGGTGCCGACGCTCGCCGTGCTGCCAGAGGATCCTCTGGGCCACGGCTCGCTGGGCGGCGTCCTCGCCGGCCGCGGCGTCGAGGTGCGGACCGTTCCGGGGGGCGGGGCGTCGATCCTCCGCGAGGACCGCGCAGCGCTGATCGCTTCGCTGGAGGACCGGCTCTAGGCCGCGACCCGCACAGCGACGGCTGATCGGTCGATCCACGGCCCTCGGGCGCGGACGGGGGCGCTCAGCCTTCGTCGCGGAGGCTTGCGGGCCCGCCGAGCGGCATCCCGAGCATCGTGCGGACGAGTCCACTGTCGTCGCGGTCCTCGGCGATCACGCGGAGGCCGGTCTTCTCGGCGACGCGCCTCGAGGCGGCGTTGTCCGGGTGCACGAGCGCCACGAGTCGTCCCGCGAGGCGGTGGGCGAGCGCGAGGTCGCGGCAGGCCGCAGCCGCCTCGGTGGCGTAGCCGCGGCCGTGCAGACCGGCCCGCACGTGGTAGCCGACCTCGAGCTCGATCCCGCCGTCGACGCGCTGCCAGGTCAACCCGCAGTCGCCGACGAACTCGCCGTCGAGGGTCTCGACGATCCACAGCCCGAAGCCGTGCTCGCGGTAGGTGCGCCGGTTCCACTCGATCCAGGCGGCTGCCTGCTCGCGGTCCTTCGGCGCGGGGTAGTACCGCATCACGACCGGGTCGCCGAGCAGGTCCGCCATGTCGGGGAGGTCCTCGGCGGTCATCTCACGGAAGCGCAGCCGGGCGGTGGCGGCGGGGATCATCGGGTCGGGCTGCTCGGCCTGCGACTGCGGAGACGGCGACCGGGACCGTCGTCGAGCGCTCGATCCATCCGGCCGCCGCCCCCGGCCCTACTTCTCCGCCTTGGCGGCGGCCTTCGCGGCCTGCTTGGTGGCGCGGACCTTCGTCAGCGACTCCGGAGAGACGATGTCGGCGACCGAGCGGAAGGCGCCCTCCTCTCCGTAGGCGCCCGCGGCCGAGCGCCAGCCCTCCCCCGAGAATCCGCGCTGCTTGCCGAGCAGGGCGAGGAAGATCCGCGCCTTCTGCTCGCCGAAGCCGGGCAGTGCCTTCAGACGCGCGAGGACCGTGCGGCCGTCGGGCTCGTCGCGCGTCCAGACCGCCGCGGCGTCGCCGTCCCAGTCGTCGACCAGAGCGCGGCAGAGGACCTGCACGCGGCCCGCCATGTTCGCCGGGTAGCGGTGGATCGCGGGCGGAGTCCGGCAGAGCTCCGAGAACGCGTCGTCGTCGAATCCGGCGATGGACGCGGCGTCGAAGGAGGCGCCCTCGGCCTCGAGGCGCTCCTCGATCTTGCGGGGCCCCGAGAAGGCCGTCTCCATCGCCACCTGCTGGTCGAGGAGCATCCCGATCAGCAGGGCCAGCGGGTCGCGGCTGAGCAGCGCGTCGGCGTCGGGATCGTCGGTGATGTGCAGGGCGGAGTCGCGGGTCATCCTCCAGGGATACCACGGACGGCCCCGGCGGCGAGCGCGCGGACGGTCCGGTCGACGAGGTCCAGCGCCGCAGCGAGCTCGAGGTCGCCGACATGGCCGTAGCCGAGGACCAGCGCCTCGGTCGCAGCCCGTCCCGACAGGGCGTACTCGTGCAGAGTGGCGACGAGCAGTCCCTCCCGGAGCAGCGCGGCCGCGACGGCGTGCGCGTCCAGAGGCGCGGGCAGGGAGAGGACGACGTGCAGACCCCCGTCGAGTCCGCTCGCGCGCCCCCAGGGCACCGCCTCCGCGAAGGCGCGGACCAGCTCGCGGCGGTGGGCGTAGCGCCGTCTCGAGCGCGTGAGATGCCTCCGGAACGCCCCGCTCGCCATGAACTGCGCGAGCGCCGCCTGCGTCGGACCCGAGGCGGAGGCGTCCTTCTCGTCGTCGAGGCCGGCCAGCGCCCCGCGGAGCCAGGACGCCCGCGGAACGGCCAGGTAGGCGATGCGGAGCCACGGCGAGACGGTCTTCGAGAACGACCCGACATGGGCGACTCCGCCGCCGGAGTCGAGCGAGGCGAGCGCGGGCAGCGGGGCGCCGACGTAGCGGAACTCACTGTCGTAGTCGTCCTCCACCACGAGCAGGGGGCCGGCCGACGCGCGGCGCACCAGCTCCAGGCGCTCGGCGAGCGCGAGCCTGCCGCCGGTCGGGTACTGGTGCGACGGAGTCACGACGACCACGTCCGCGCCGGAGCTCGCGAGAGCGTCGAGGTCGATGCCGTCGCCGCGCACCGGGACGCCGACGACCTCGTGCCCGTCGGCGCGCAGGCGGCGCCGGACGGCCGGGTAGCCGGGGTCCTCGACGGCGACGCGCACCTCGCGTCCGAGCGAGGCCGAGGCGGCGCGGGCCAGGAGCGCGACGGCGCCCGCGGTGCCGCTGGTCACCACCACGTCCGACGCCTGCACGTCGACGCCGCGGGACCGGCTCAGCTGCTCGGCGATCTGCTCCCGCAGGGCCGGGTCACCGGAACCCCGAGGAGGCGCCGAGGGCGGCGAGGCGAGCGCCAGGCGCCAGGCGGCCCGCCACTCCGGGGTGTCGAGGGCGCGGGTGTCCGGCCGACCCGGCCTCAGGTCCGCCGCGGCGGACGGGACGACGATCTGCCGGGCCTCCGGCCGCGGCTCCTGCGGCGCCGGCGCCAGCAGTCCGTCGGAGGCGACCGTCACCGCCGCGCGCGGGTGGGCGACGAGATAGCCCTCCCCCACCAGCTGGTCCACCGCGGCGACGACGGAGCCCCGCGAGACGCCGAGCCGCTCGGCGAGCACGCGGCTCGACGGGATCGGATCGCCCGCCCGGTAGCGCCCGTCCAGCACCGCCTGGCGCAGCGCCTCGGCGAGCCCGGCGCGGACCGAGCCGCGCGGCGACGGCCCGAGGAGGAGCGGGATCTCCAGATCGCCCGACGCCATCGACCGCTCCGCTCTGGACCACTCCGATCGCGGCCCAGTGGCATCCTGGCAGATCCAGTCGGCGCGGGACGATTCCGACATGGACAGCCTCCCCGTCACCGACCGCACCCGCGTCTCCCGTCTCCGCGACCGCCAGCGCACCGATCCCGCCGAGCTGCACGCCCTGCTCGACGAGGCGCTCGTCGCCCACGTCGCCGTCGTGCGGGACGGCGCCGCGATCGTGCTGCCGATCCTCTTCGCCCGCGACGGCGACTCCGTCCTGCTGCACGGGTCGAGCGGCGGAGGACTGCTGCGGGAGGCGGCGCGGCACTCGCTCCTCACCGCCTCAGTCACGCTGGTCGACGGGCTGGTCGTCGCCCGCTCCACCTTCGACAGCTCGATGAACTACCGCTCGGCGATGGTGATCGGCCGGGCCGAGGCGCTGGAGGGAGAGGAGAAGGAGCGAGCCCTCGACCTGCTGGTGGCCCGCCTCCTCCCGGGGCGCGACGAGGAGGTGCGGCCGAGCACCGCCCGCGAGATCGCGGCCACGCTGGTGCTGCGCCTCCCCCTGGCCGAGGCGAGCCTGAAGGTGCGCGCGCACGGAGCGGGCGACGAGCCGGAGGCCGGGGTCTGGGCGGGCGTCGTGCCGCTGGTCACCCGCACGCTCGCGCCGGTGCCGGCGGAGGAGGGCGTCGCGGTCCCGGAGTCGGTCCGCCGCTTCACCGCCGCGGTCGACGGCGCGGTGCCGACCTGGCGCTGAGCGGACCGGCCGTCGCGGTGCGGTCCGCTACTTGGCGTCCTGACGGGGGAAGACGACCTTCTGCACGACGATGATCACCGAGGCCGCGACCGGGATCGCGACCAGGGCACCGAGCACGCCCGCGATGGTGCCGCCCGCGACCGCCGCGATCACGACGACCGCACCGGGGACCGCGACGGCCTTGTTCATGATGCGGGGGCTGAGGAGGTACGCCTCGACCTGCATGTAGACGAGGTAGTAGATCGCGGCGACCAGCGCGGTCAGCGGCGAGGCCAGGAGGCAGGCGAGCGAGATGATCACGGCGCCCGAGAGCGTGCCGACCAGCGGGATCAGGGAGCCGAGGAACGCGACGCAGGCCAGCAGCGCCGGCACCGGGGCGCCGATCGAGAGCAGCAGGATGAACGTGAGCACGCCGTTCACGCCGGCGAGCGAGACCTGGCCGACCACGTAGCGGCCCACGGCGCCGGTGATCTCGTCGCCGACCTCGTGCGCCTTCGCGCGGTGCGAGGCGGGGGCGAAGCGGTAGGCGACGGCCTTCATCGAGCGCAGCGACGCGAGGAAGTACAGCGTCAGGATCAGCACGATGACGGCGCCGGTCACGCCGCTGGCGATCCCGGTCCCGACCGCGATCAGTCCGCCGCCGAGCGAGAGCAGGTTGTTGGGGTTGCCGATGAAGCTCTGGACGCTCTCGATCAGCTCGTCGATGTCGATCACGCCGCGCAGCTGCTGCTCGAGGTCGAGCACCCACTGCTGCGAGGCGATGTCGGTGACGATCTGCGGGGCGCTCGTGACGAACATCGTCAGCTGCTCGACCAGGATCGGGATGATGTAGACCAGCAGGCCGGCGAAGATCAGCACCACCGCGGCGAAGACCGCTGTGATCGCGAGCGGCCTCGGCAGGCGCTTGCTCTCGAGCCAGGAGACCAGCGGATCGAGGCCGAGCGCGAAGAACAGCGCCACGAAGATGTAGGTCAGCACCGTGCCCAGCTGCACGACGAGGCCGCCCAGGACGAGCGCCACCAGCACGCCGAGCGCGCCGAACAGGCCGATGCGGAAGGAGCGGATCGTGAAGACCGGCTTCTCCGGGTCGGCGGAGACCACGATGTCCGGCTCGACCACGGGCTGGGCGGGTGCCGACCGGCGCCGGCGGGAGCGGGCGAAGGCGCGCGGGGTCATCATGGGACGAGCGTAGCGGGGCGCCGGGAGGCCGCCCGGCGACCGGGCCGACCCTTGACGCGGCGGTTCGAGCGGTGCTCCCGCCCGCTCAGCCCTCCGGATCGTGGTCGTCGACCGCGCCGTCGCCCCGGTGCAGAGCGGCGTGCCGCTCCCACTCCGCGAGCAGGTGCTCGACCGCCTCGTGGAAGCGCCGCGTGGCCGCTCCGGGCGACGTGTCGCCGAAGTAGCGGTGCACCCAGCGCTCCAGCCGCTCGACCGACTCCGGATCGTGCTCGGCGCTGTCGATCCGCGCGATGATCGCGGAGGCGTCCTCGGCGCGCAGCCACTCCGCGTCGCCGAGGTAGCCGCTCTCGTCGACCTGCGCCTCGGCGCTGACGGGCCGGGTGACCAGCAGTGGGCGCCCCGTGGCGAGCCGGTCGTAGACCATCGCCGACACGTCGAGGATCGCGAGGTCGGCCGCGGCGAGCTGCCAGCCGAGCTCGGCACCGGTGTCGTGCACGTGACCGGCTCGCGGATCGGCGGCGTTGGCGGCGGCGATCATCGCGCCGATCGCCCGGTCGGCCGCGGCGTAGTCGGAGTCGACCGCGCCGCTGCGCGGATGCGGGCGGTAGACGAGCCGGAACCGCGGGTCGGCCAGGAGCCCGCGCACGAGGGCCGTGCCGTGGCTCCGGATCGAGCCGTAGCCCGCGGCGGGGCGGTCGCCCTCCCAGGTCGGCGCGTAGAGCACCACGCGGCGCTCGTCGGGCGTGAACGGCACGGCGCCGGCGAAGTGGTCCGCCTGAGGACGGCCGATGGCGAGGGCGCGCCTGTCGAAGTCGTAGTCCCAGAGCACGCGGCGCAGCCGGGCCAGGGCGGCGTCCCCGGCGATCATGCTGTAGTCGTACGCCTTGAACTGGTTCGTCGTCATGTACATCTTGTCGCTCTCGCCGTGGTTGACGAAGACGTGCCAGCGGCGCCCGTAGCGCATCATCTGGAAGTTGCGGGCGTTCTGGTTGACGTAGAGCACGATCCGCAGCGGCTGGCTCGCGATGGTGCTCTCGAGGTCTGCGACGGAGCGGACGTAGGCGACGGGGACCGGGCTCTCGCGCAGCAGCACCTCCGCGGCGCCGGCGTTGCGGCTGAGCAGCACGACCGGGTGCGTCTCCGCCAGCTCGGCCAGCGGCCGGTACCACTGCCGCAGCTGGTACAGGTTGATGTCGCCGTCGGCGAAGTAGACGCCGATCTCGAAGCGGTCCTCGGGCAGCGGCCCGCGCTCCGCGAGCAGCCGGGTCACCGCGTGGCGGGCCCGGCGGGCCGCGAGCAGCTCCCCGCCCACCTTGCGCGCGAGTCGCGCGTCGGTGCGGAGGCGGGCGAGCAGGGCACGGGGAGCGGGAGTCATCCGCCCCAGGGTACCGGCGACGGCCCCCGCGCCGGGGGCCTCGCGCGGCCCGATCAGGCCGGGGTCACCCTCAGCCAGACGAACTGCAGCGGAGCGAGACGGAAGCCCTCGCGCAGGTCGACCGCGATCTCGGTGACCAGGTCGACCGCCTCCGCGGCGAACCCGCCGAACCGCTCGGCCGCGACCTCCTGGACCTCGTCCGACACGTTCGCGAGCACGAGCACCGACTCCCCGTCGCCGGGGCGCTGGTAGCCGAGCACGTGGTCGTTGACCGGGTCGAAGACGCTCAGCTCGGTGCCCGCGAACATCGGCACGGCCTTGCGCACGGCGATGAGGTGCAGCAGCCCGCCGAAGACCTCGCTCGCGGCCGTCCCCGGGACCTCGCGCTCGTCGTAGCGCTCCGCGGGGCGGCGCGGCCGGTTCACCCAGCGCGAGTCGCCGGCCGTCGTCGGGTCGTCGAGGTAGCCGTGGTCGTTGAGCTGGCCGACCTCGTCGCCGAGGTAGAGCAGCGGCAGCCCGCCGGTGCTCAGGGCGATCGAGTGCGCGAGAAGCACACGGTCGATCCCGTACGGGTCACCCGCCTCCACTCCGGCGAGGGACGCGGTGGTGCCCGAGACGCGGCGGTCGCCGGTGCGCGGATTCTCCTGGAACGGCACTCCGCGGGCGAAGGTGCCGTCGAACCGGTCCGTGTAGAAGTCGTTGAGGAAGCGCCGGTGACCGGCCGCGTCGATCCCGAGCTCGGCGGCGTCCTCGTCGGCGAAGGTCCAGCCGATGTCGTCGTGCCCGCGCACGTAGTTGACCCAGGCCGTGCCCTCGGGGAGGGCGTGCCGGCGCTCGAGGGCCTGTGAGAGGAGACGGACGTCGCGCGTGGCGAGCGCCTCCCAGGTGAGCGCCATCTGCAGCGGGTTGTACGAGAGCTGGCACTCCTCGACGTCGATGTACTCGATCACCTCGTCGGGGTGCACGATCGCCTCGGACTTGAACAGCAGCGCCGGAGCGGCCAGGCGGCAGACCTCGTTGAACGCGCGCAGCAGGAGGTGCGCCTGCGGCTGCGACTCGCAGGTGGTGCCGAGCTCCTTCCAGATGAACGCGACCGCGTCCATCCTCAGGGCGTCGATCCCCTGGTTGGCGAGGAAGAGCATCTCTCCCGCCATCGCCCGGAACACCTCGGGGTTGGAGTAGTTGAGGTCCCACTGGTAGCGGTGGAACGTGGCCCAGACCCAGCGCCCGTCCTCCAGCTGCACGAAGGAGCCGGGATGGTCGTCCGGGAAGATCTCGCGCGTCGTGCGCTCGAAGGCGTCGGGCTGCTCCCGGTCCGGGTAGATCCAGTAGTAGTCCTCGAAGCGCTGCTCGCCGGCCAGCGCGCGCTGCGCCCACTCGTGCTCGTTCGAGGTGTGGTTGAAGACGAAGTCGACCACGAGTGCGATGCCCTGCTCGCGCAGCTCGGAGGCCAGCCCGCGGAGCTGCTCCATGTCGCCGAGGTCCGGGCGCACGCGCCGGTAGCTCGAGACCGCGTAGCCCCCGTCCGACTCGCCCTCGGGCGCATCGAAGAGCGGCATCAGGTGCAGGTAGTTCAGGCCGATCTCGCGGAAGTACGGGATCTCGGCGCGCAGCCCCTCGAGGTCGCCCGCATAGCGGTCGACGTAGCAGACCCCGCCCAGAGCCCTGTTCGAGAGGAACCAGGTCGGGTGCTGCTCGCGGGCGCGGTCAAGCGCGCGGAGCTCCTCGGGCCGCTCCTCCCAGGAGGCGGCGGCGAGCTCGACGATCGCGACCAGCTGGTCCTCGAGGTCGTCGCGGCCGGCGTACACCGTGGCGAGCAGATCGACCAGGCGCGGGAGGTGCTCGTCGAGGCGGCCGGAGAACTCGTCGTCGACGGCGCCGAGGCGCTCGCGGACCGTCGTGAGGAGGTCCGGTCCGGTAGGGGTCGCCTCCGCCTCGGCGCGCTCGGGCGGGGAGAGCTGGGTCGAATCGAACACCGTCGTCCTTTCGGGGGCCCCGGCGGGGGCGGATTCCCCGATGCTAGACGATCGGCGGACGCCCGGCGAACGCCATCCGGAGCACCGTGCGGGCCGAGAGGACGCGCCGGCCGCCCGGATCCGAGCGCCATCCCTCCCGCCAGCCGGCGAACCAGGCGCGCAGGGCGGCCGGGTCGCGACGCCAGCGGAGGCACTGGATCGCGGTCCAGGACGCCACGTAGACGAGCGCCAGAGGTGCGGCGAGGTTGCGGCGGGCGAGCCAGACGCGGTTGCGCGCGTTCAGCCGGTAGTAGTCGGCGTGACGGGTCGGCTGGATGACCGGGTGCTGGGCGACGAGCTCTCCCGCGTACCAGGCGGTGCGACCCGTGTCCCAGACCCGCCAGGCCAGCTCGATGCCCTCGTGGGCGTAGAAGAACGGAGCCGCCCAGCCGCCCGTCCGGGCGAACACGTCGCGCCGCAGCACGACCGCTCCCTCCCAGACCGAGAAGACGGGGCCGGAGCGGCGGGGGTCGCCCTTGAGGATCCGCGGGATCCAGCGCCGCGGGCTCGGCGTGCCGTCCGTGCTGTCGACGCGGGGCTGCACCAGGCCGATGCGGCGGTTCGAGGCGAGCAGCGCGATCGCGTCGACGAGGAAGCGGGGAGACGGGATCCGGGCGTCGTCGTCGAGGAAGAAGAGGTACTCCCCCGCGACGGCGTCGACTCCGGCGTTCCGGCCCGCGGGGATGCCGAGGTTCTCGGGCAGCGCCAGGGCGCGCACTCCCTCGGGCAGGCCGTCGGGCTCCCAGCCGTTGCCGACGCAGACGACGTCCAGCTCGACGCCCTCCTGCGCGAGGACGCCGGCCAGCCCCGCGGCGAGGTCGTCGGGCCGGGTCCCCTGCGTCAGGACGACGACGCCGACCCGCGGCTCAGGAGCGGACACGCTTGGACGCCATGATCGCGACGAAGTGGCCGACCAGGGCGAGGAGGGCGAGCGGCAGCAGCGCCCCGACGAGGACCCGGTCGGCCGTGCCCGCTCCGACGACGAGGCCCACGAGGGCGGTCGCGAAGGCCAGCATCGTCAGCTCGACGGAGTGGTAGAGGCGGTGGAAGGGCAGGAAGCGGGCCGCGCGGCGAAGCCCCGCCAGCCCGGACGAGGACGGCACCGCCTCGCCCTTCGTGTCGGCCAGCTTCGTGAGACCGGCGTTCGCGCGCGCCACGTGCACCATGTCGTTGAGCGCCTTGTTGAGGACGATCACCAGGGCCAGGGCGAAGCCGATCGTGGTCCAGAGGAAGTCCGCCGGTGCCTCGAACGGGACGCCCGCCGCTCGCAGCCCGAGCGCGATCGGGATCAGCGCCTCGGTCGTGTAGTGCCCGACCTTGTCGAGGAACACGCCCGCCGGCGAGGACGTGCGGCGCCAGCGCGCGACCTCGCCGTCGCAGCAGTCCACCAGCATCTGCAGCTGGCCGAGGAGCAGCGCCAGCGCCGCTCCGGCGATCCCCGGGATCAGGAGGGCTGCCGCCGCGCTCCAGCCGACCAGGATCATCAGCCCGGTGACGCCGTTCGCCGAGATCGAGGTCTTCAGCAGCAGCCAGGTCAGGTAGGGCGAGAAGCGGCGCAGGTAGAGCGACGCCGTCCAGTGCTCGGCGTTGCGGCGCCCGCGCACCTCCGGGGGCTGCGCGACGGCGCGCAGCTCGGCGATGGAGCGGGGTCTCGTCGTCGTGGTCATGCGCCCCTCGGCGAGTCGGACCGCGGCTGGTGGCGGTGGGCGGAGATGTTGCTGGTCAGCCCGGCGAAGCCGAGCACGAAGCCGGTCCCCCAGGCCACGTGGACCGCCGGGATGACCACGGCGAACCACAGCATCGCACGCGCGCCGTCCGGCCGCGCGACCACGAGAGTGGCCGCCGCCACCAGGAGGAGGTAGGCGGCGGGCACCGCGAACCCGAGCAGGAGCCAGGGCGCGGCTCCGGCGAGCACCTGGACGACTCCCGCCAGCCCGACGAGCAGCCCGATCGCGAGCATCGCGACGAGCACGGGCGGAGCGAAGTAGCGCAGCGACCGCGAGGCCGGGAACATCCGGGTGAGCTCGCCCCGCCACATCCCGGTCGAGAGGAACTGCCGGAGCAGCGCGCGCATCGAGGGCCGCGGCCGGTAGGTGACGGTGAGGCGCGGAGTGAACCAGACGACCTCGCCGCGCTCGCGCAGCCGCCGGTTCAGCTCCCAGTCCTGCCCGCGCTTGAAGCGCTCGTCGAACAGGCCGGCGCGCTCGAGGGCGGAGCGGCGGAAGACGCCGAGGTACACCGTGTCGGCTGGGCCCTCCTCGCCTCCCACGTGGTGGGGCGTGCCGCCCAGCCCGATGCGGGAGCCGTAGGCCCGGGCGACCGCGCGCTGGAACGGGGTGAGGCCCTCCGCCGCCATCACTCCGCCGACGTTCGCCGCTCCGGAGCGCTGCAGCGCCTCGACCGCCGTGCGCGCGTACTCGGGCGGCAGGACGGAGTGCGCGTCGACCCGGACGACGACCGGGTGGCGCGAGGCGCGGATCGCGGCGTTGAGGCCCGCAGGAGTGGAGCCGACCTCGTTCGGCACGACGCGGATCCGCGGGTCGGCCGCGCTCAGCTCGGCGACGAGCTGCTCCGTGCCGTCGATGCTCGGGGCGACGGCGAGGACGACGTCGAAGGGGCCGGTGTAGTCCTGATGCAGCAGCGAGTCGACCGCGGCGCGCACGTGGGCGACCTCGTTGAGGACGGGCATGACGTAGGAGACGCCGGGCAGGTCGGAGAGGTCGTCTTCCGGGATCTCGTGCTGCATGGGTCCAGTTCGTGCGGGAGGAGCGCGGGCGCAGGGATCCACCACCCTACCAGCGGGGAGCGCCGCGCCCCGGGCCGGGCCCGGACGCGGAACGGCCCCCCCGGGGACGGATCCTCGAGGGGCTGTGCGCGGTGGCGGAGCACAGCCCCCCGGGGGACGGATCCTCGAGGGGCTGTGCGCGGCGGCGGAGGGTCAGCCGGCGGCCATCTGGCCGAGCGTCGCCTTCGCCTGGTAGCTCTGGCCGTTGCGGACGTAGGTCAGCTCGACCGCGGCGTTCGCGGCCTGCGCGCGGACCTGCGCGGTGAGGTCGGACGCGCTCGTGATCGGAGTGCTGTCGATCGCGGTGATGATGTCGCCCTTGGCGAGACCGGCCGCCTGCGCGGCACCGCCTCCGGAGACCTCCTCGATGCGGGCGCCGAGGACGTCCGCGGTCGAGTCGGAGACGCTCGCGCCGAGCAGGCCGTGCGAGGCGGAGCCGTTCGCGATGATCTCCTTCGCGATGCGCTCGGCGATCGCGCTGGGGATCGCGAATCCGACTCCGATGTTGCCGGACTGGCCGCTCGAGGAGGACTGGCCGGCGCTCGCGATCGCGACGTTCACGCCGATCAGCTCGCCGTCGCTGTCGAGCAGCGCGCCGCCGGAGTTGCCCGGGTTGATCGCCGCGTCGGTCTGGATGACGGGCAGCGAGATGGTGCTCTTCGCCTGGGTCGGCGCCTGCTGGCCCGGGATGTCGAAGTTGAACGGGCTCTCGGTGCCGCCGCTCGAGCTGTCGCCCGAGTCGTCCGGAGCCGCCGAGGAGGCGACCTGGATGCTGCGGTTGAGCGCGCTGACGATGCCGTCGGTCACGGTGCCGGAGAGGCCGAGCGGGGCGCCGATGGCGACCGCCGTGTCGCCGACGTTGATCTTGGTGGAGTCCGCGAACGTCATCGGGCTGAGGTCGGTCGCGCCGGTCAGCTTGATGACGGCGAGGTCGAGGGTCGGGTCGGTGCCGACGACGGTCGCGTCGAAGATCCGGCCGTCGCTGGTCGTGACCGAGACGGTGCCGTTCGCGATCTCGCCGTCGAGGGTGACCACGTGGGTGTTGGTCAGGACGTAGCCGTCCTTCGAGAGCACGATGCCGGAGCCGGTGCCGGCGGACGAGCTGCCGCTCACCGCGATGGTGACGACGCTCGGAGTGGCCTTGGCGGCGACCGCGGTGGCGGTCGTCGCGTCCTCGGCGTTGTTGACCGTGATCGTCTGCGAGCCGCCGGCGGAGACCACGCGGGTCCCGCCGCCGTTGGAGGCGGACCAGAGGCCGAACACGCCCGCTCCCGCGACTCCGCCCACGACCGCGCCGATGGCGAGCGCCGCGACGACGCCCACTCCGGCTCGGCGCTTCGTGGCGGTGGGGGCGGGGGTGTACTCGGCGCCCGGGCCGAAGGGGCTCGAGGAGGGCGGCTCCTCGGAGCCGTGCAGGGTGTTCGCGGCGGGCGGCGCGTACTGCCCGTAGCGGGCGGGCTGGGAGACGGGCTGCGCCTCGTTGCCGGCCGTCGCGTTCGGCGTGTACGGCGGCTGGGGGGCCGAGGAGGAGGGGTAGGGGACGGTCGGGTTCTCGCTCTCGCGGTGCGCTCCGCCCCGGTGGATCGGCTCGGTGGGCCCGGTGGTCGAGGACGACGCTCCGGAGCTCTCGCCGGGGGTGCGCTCGGTCGCCTCTCGGGCGCCGGACTCCGTCGGCGTGGTGGGTTCCTCCGGCTGACGAGGACCCTCGTGACTCTCGGTCATGGGTGCTGCTCCTTCCAAGCGGGGATAGCTTGGCGATCGTACCTGGGGGTTTCTTATGACGGGCCTGCGAGCGGGAAATGAAACCGGCCGGGCTGCTCGAGCGGGCACACTGGGCACGTGAGCATTCCCGGATCCTGGTCCCGCGCCGCGGCGGGCGCCGGCCTCCTCGGCCCCGGCGGCGAGGTCGCCGCCACCGTCTTCAGCGAGATGAGCGCGCTCGCCCTGCGCACCGGAGCGGTGAACCTCGGCCAGGGCTTCCCGGACGAGGACGGCCCGCGCGAGATCCTCGACGCCGCGCGCGACGCCATCGCGTCCGGGCTCAACCAGTACCCGCCGGGTCCCGGCTTCCCCGTCCTGCGCGAGGCGATCGCCGCGCACCGGCTGCGCTTCTCCGGGATCGCCCTCGACCCCGACGGCGAGGTCCTCGTCACCACGGGCGCCACCGAGGCCCTGGCCGCAGCTCTGCTGGGCCTGCTCGAGCCGGGCGACGAGGTCGTCACCTTCACGCCCCACTACGACGCCTACGGAGCCCTGATCGCCCTCGCCGGAGGGGTGCACCGCACCGTGCTCCTGCGCGGCCCCTCCTTCGCGGTCGACCACGACGAGCTGACCGCCGCGGTGAGCGACCGCACGCGCGTCATCCTGGTGAACGACCCGCACAACCCGACCGGTGCCGTCCTCCCGGCCGTGACCCGCGAGCTGATCGTGCGGCTCGCCGAGCGGCACGACGCCGTGATCCTGACGGACGAGGTCTACGAGCACCTGCGCTTCGACACTCCGCACGTCCCGCTGGCCTCCCTTCCCGGAGCCTTCGAGCGGACGCTCTCCGTCTCCTCGGCGGGCAAGACCTTCAGCACCACGGGCTGGAAGATCGGCTGGGTCACGGGCCCGCGCGAGCTGATCACGGCCGTCCTCGCCGTGAAGCAGTTCCTCACCTACGTCAGCGGCTCGCCGTTCCAGGGGGCCGTCGCCCTCGGGCTCGGGCTCCCGGACGCCTTCTTCACCGGCGCGGCGCAGACTCTTGCGGCCAAGAAGGACCTGCTGTCGACGGGCCTGGCTGCTGCGGGCTTCGGCGTCGCGCCCTCCTCGGGCGGCTACTTCGTCGTCGCGGACGCGGCACCGCTCGGCTACGACGACGGGGTCGCGCTCTGCCGGGCGCTCCCGGATCTCGCGGGAGTGGTGGCGGTGCCCGTGTCGGCGTTCTGCCGCCCCGAGGACGCCGCTCCCTACCGCTCGCTCGTCCGCTTCGCCTTCTGCAAGCGGTTCGAGGTGCTGGAGACCGCGGTCGCGGGCCTCGCCCGCATGGCGCGCTGAGGAGCCGGCCTCAGCGGATGCGGTCGGATGCCCGGCGCCGTCGGGCCGGGGGCGGCGGTCAGAACGGCAGCACCCGGAAGCGCCGCAGCGCCAGAGCGGGGTTCTTCGCGCGCGCCGCGTCGATCCGCTCGCGCGAGACCCAGGCGACGGCGACGTCCTCGACCTCGCCGAGGGTGACGGTCTCGACGCCCATCGGATCGACGATCATGCTCGTGCCGACCCCGATCGGCGGGGTCTGGTCGGCTGCGACGAGGTACACCGTGTTCTCGAGCGCGCGGGCGGTGACCAGCGTCCGCCAGTGCGCCTCCTTGAGCGGGCCGCGCACCCACTCGGCCGGTGCCGCGATGACGTCGACCCCGGCGTCGACCAGCCAGCGGCTGACCTCCGGGAAGCGCAGGTCGTAGCAGGTCTGCAGCCCGACGACGAGGCCGCCGACCTCGAACGTCTCGGGTGCGGCGATCTCCCCCGCGGCGACCCACTCCGACTCGGTCTGGCCGAAGGCGTCGTACAGGTGCAGCTTGCGGTAGCGGGCCACGAGCGCGCCCTCGGGGTCGAGCGCGACGAGCGTGTTCGCGATGCGGCGTCCGTCCACCGCCTCGACCATGCCCGCCACGAGATGGATCCGGAGCTCGCGCGCGAGGGCCGCGAGAGCCGTGACGAACGGGCCGTCGAGCGCCTCGCCCGCCGCGACCAGCTCGGGCCCGAGCGGATCGCTGAAGGCGGAGCTGTACTCCGGCAGCACCACCATGCTCGCGCCGCGCTCGGCGGCGATCCGGGCCAGGCGCTCGATCGTCGCGATGTTCGCCTCCCGGTCCGACGAGGGGGCGAACTGCGCCACGGCCATGCCGACGGCGCCGGTCATCAGCTCGGCGGGTAGAGGAAGAGGGCGACCTGGGAGGCCGGGATGGTGCGCTTGTGGTACGCGTGGTCGTTGCCCCAGTTGTACTCCTCGAGCGAGACCGTGCCGTCGGAGTTGACGGCCTGCACGTAGGCGACGTGGTTGCCGGTGAACCAGGCGACCGCGCCGGGGACGGGCGTGCTGCTGGTCACCCAGCCGTGTGAGGCCCACTGGCCGGCCCACGCGTAGGCGCTGCCTCCGCCCGGGGTCATGTTGCCCCAGGTCCACTTGAAGGGTGCGCTCGTCGAGCCCTGGTCGCGGTTGATCCGCCAGGCGACGAAGTCGACGCACTCGCGGTAGTAGTACCGCAGCGGCGAGAGGCCGCCGCCCTGGTCGTCGGTGAGCTGGTCGCGCCAGGGGTAGTCGTCGCCCTCCTCGCGGGGCGTGACCGAGGTGCTGGTGCCGCCGCTGCCCGCGGCGGCGCCGTCCGCGCCGGTCGTGCCTGCCGCGGCCTGCGCCTCCTGGGCGAGGCGGGCGGTCTCGGCGTCGCGGGCGGCCTGCTCGGCAGCGGCGAGCGCGCGCGCCTGGGCGGCCGCCTCGTCGAGCTGGGCCTGGGTCGGTGCGGTGAAGGAGTCGCGGATGACCTGCTCCTGGACCGCGGTCGGCGCGACGGTGAGCTTCTGGTTGCCGAGCGCCTGCACGCGGGCGGCGGCCTCGACGGCGGCCTGCGAATCGGGTGCCGGGTCGAAGGAGTAGGCGGGGAGCGCGGAGACCGCCACGAGGCCCGCGATGGCGGCGAGGGCGACCGTGCTGACGGTCGCGCGGAAGACACGGCCCCGGCGGCGCCGCACGGGGCGGACGGGCGTGAGGACCGGAGTGGTGACGCGTGCTGCGGGCAGCGCGTGCGGCGCCTGCCGCGGGCTCCGCCGGGTCGGGCGGTCGCCGAGCCCCTCGTTCGAGCCGTCGTCCCCGCGTTCGTCCCTCACAGCAGCACCCCTCGCATCGGGGTCGAGCCTAACGTGCGGGCCGGTCCGGCACACGCGCCGGCGCGGAGCGTCGGGAGGCCGGTCCGCGGATGCGGGTCGCGCGAGCCCGGCACGAAGTCGGCGGCGGCGCCGGGCGGATCCGACGGTGACGCGGACGGGCGACCGGAGTAGCGTCCGGAGCGGAGCGGGCGCGACGGTGCGGCCGCGGGACGGAGGACGGCGATGATCCGGAGCGAGAGGGCCTTCAGCGGCTTCAGCGTGGACGACGTGGAGGCGGCGCGGGCCTTCTATGGCGGAGTGCTCGGGCTCGAGGTCGAGCTGAACGCGATGGGGATCCTCGACATCCGGCTGCCGGGCGGAGGTCGCGCGATCGCGTACCCGAAGCCGGACCACGAGCCGGCGTCGTTCACGATCCTGAACTTCTCGGTGGAGGACGTCGACGCGGCGGTCGCCGAGCTGCACGCGGCAGGCGTCACCACGGCGATCTACGACGACCCGTCGCTGCCGACCGATGCGGACGGAGTGATGCGCGGCCACGGGCCGACGATCTGCTGGTTCCGCGATCCGGCGGGCAACGTGCTGAGCGTGATCGAGGGCGACTAGGTCTCGGCCCGAACACCGTCAGCCGCGGGCAGCACGTCCGCGACCCCCGTAAACGACGAAAGCCGGCCCTTCTCAGGACCGGCTTTCGCTTTCTTGTTGCGGGGGCAGGATTTGAACCTACGACCTCTGGGTTATGAGCCCAGCGAGCTACCGAACTGCTCCACCCCGCGGCACAAGAAGAGACATTACACGCGTTCCGGCGCCGGTGCAAATCGACGCGGCGGCGGGAGCGGGCTCCGGTCTCAGGCGGGCTTGGCGGCGCGCAGCACGGCGCTCCCGTCCACGCTCAGCCCGACCGCCGTCAGTGCGGCTGCGAGCTCGAACGAGGTGCGCGACCAGGTGCGGACGTCGGCGCCGACGGGAGCGGACGACGACGGGGCGACGAGCACCGCGCCGCCGGGGGCGACGAACCACTCCACCAGCCGCGCCCACTCCTCCAGGTCGGGGAGCCACGAGACGACGCCGGCGCTGCAGAGCACGACGTCGAACGAGTCGGGCTCCGGCAGCATGTGCCGCAGCTCGTAGAGGTTCGCGCAGACGAAGCGGGCGGAGCCGGCGAGGTCCCTGTCCGCGGCGGCGGCGCGTGCTCGGCGCACGGCGGGCATCGAGAAGTCGACGCCCACCACGCGGGCGCCGCGCTCGGCGAGCTCGAGCGCGTCGAGCCCGCCGCCCGAGCCGAGCTGGAGGATCCTCGGCCCGGGGTCGAGGAGCGTCGCGGTGACGAGCTCCGGGTGGAGCGCACCCTCGCCGGTGCGCTCCACCCAGTACGTGCGGTTCAGCTCGAGCCACTCCCCCGAGCGGAGGTGCTCGCCGCGGTCGACCTGCACCATGCGGGCTACTGGCCGCCCTCGGCCTGCAGCGCCCGCGAGAGCGCCTCGGTCAGCTGCTCGTCCGCCGCCGCGAAGGCGGTGAGGTCGCCCGCCTTGAGGGCGTTCTCGCGAGCCGTGAGTGCGTCCCGCGCGTCGTTCAGCGCCTGCTGCAGCGCCGTCTGGTCGCCCGTGGCCGGCGTGGAGCCGGTGCCGCCGGTCGTGCCGCCCGCGTCGCCTCCGGTGTCGCCGCCCGAGGTGCCGGTGCCGGCGTCCGGAGTCGTCGGCGTGCCGGTGTCGCCCGCGTCGGCTCCCGAGTCGCCGCCGAAGAGGCTGTCGAGGGCCGCGTCGAGGGTGTCCTCGAAGGCGATGTCGTCACCGAACGCGACCAGCACCTTCTGCAGGAGCGGGAAGCTCGTGTCTCCGTTGGAGCGCACGTAGATCGGCTGGACGTAGAGCAGGCCGCCGCCGACCGGCAGCGTGAGCAGGTTGCCCCTCGTGACGGTGGTGTCGCCGCGGGAGAGGATGTTCAGCTCGTTCGCGACCGTCGGGTCGGTGGTGAACGCGTTCTGCACCTGGCCGGGGCCGGGCACCGTGTCGTCCTTCGGCAGCTCGAGCAGGCGGAGCGTGCCGTAGCCGTCGGCCACGGAGCCCGCCGTCGAGCCGGCGTCGGAGTCGGCCACGAGGTAGCCGGTCAGCACGTTGCGGCTGGCCTGCGCGCCCTGGACGCTCGCCGGGATGTACGTCGAGTAGAGCGAGTACGACGGCACGTCCTGGTCCGGCGTCTGCAGCGTCAGGTAGTACGGAGGCTGCAGGCTGGTGCCGGTCGCGGCGGCCGTGGTCGCGGCTCCGCTGGTCGGGTCGTTCGGCGTCGCCCAGGCGTCCTCGCGGGAGTAGAAGGAGCCCGCGTCGGTGACGTGGTAGGTGCCGAGGACCGCGCGCTGGACCTTGAAGAGGTCCTCCGGGTACCGGACGTGGCTGAGCAGCTCACCCGACATGTCGCTCACGGGCTTCACCGTGGTCGGGAAGATCTTCTGCCAGGTCTGCAGGATCGGGTCCTCGGTGTCCCACGCGTAGAGCGTGACGCTGCCGTCGTACGCGTCGACGGTCGCCTTCACCGAGTTGCGGATGTAGTTGACGTCGTCGGTCGGGAACTGCTGCTGCGTGTTCGTGTCGGCGATCGCCTGCGAGAGGCTCTGCACCTCCGAGTACGGGTAGTCGGCCGAGGTGGTGTACCCGTCGACGACCCACTTCACGCGGCCGTCGACGACGGTCGGGTAGGCGTCGGAGTCGAGCTTGAGGTACGGCGCGACCTTCTGGACGCGCTGCACGGGATCGCGGTCGTAGAGGATCTGCGAGTCGTCGTTCACACCGTCCGAGAGGAAGATCTGCTCGGACTGGAACTTGATCGCGTAGACGAGCTTCTTGAAGACGTTGTCGAGAGCGGGGCCGCCCTCGCCGTCGAAGGTCGTGTAGGTCTGCTGCGCGCCGTCGGTGCCCGAGGGGTAGTCGAGCTCGATGTCGCGCGAGTCGTTGCCGCCCACGATCGAGTACGGCGGGGAGTTCTCGCCGAAGTAGATCCGCGGCTCGTAGTCGCCGAGGTCGCCCGTCGTCGGGACGCCGGACTCGATGAACACCGGCTCGCCGTCGGCCGAGCGCTGGTTGCCGTACGCGGCGACCAGGCCGTAGCCGTGGGTGTAGACGAGCGTCTGGTTGTACCAGGTCTGGTTGGTGCCGAGGCCGTTGAGGTTCAGCTCGCGGACGCCGACCACGGCGTCCTGCGTCGATCCGTCGATGGAGTAGCGGTCGACGTCGAGCGCGTTCTGCGTGTCGCCGAACTTGTAGTACTGGCGGAACTGCTGCAGCTGCGAGAACGCGTCTGTGACGACGGCGGGGTCGAGGATGCGGATGTTCGCGGTGGTCTCGGCGTCCGAGCGCAGGGCGCCCGGCTCCGCGTCCGTGGTCGCGTCGTAGGGGATGACGTCGACGTCGCTGACGCCGTAGGCCTGGCGGGTCATGTCGATGTTGTTCTGGATGAAGGGCTGCTCGAGCGTGCGCTCGTTGGGCTCGACCTGGAACTTCTGCACGATCCACGGGTAGAGGGAGCCGACGAGCAGGCTCGACACGATCAGCAGCGCGGTGCCGATGACCGGGAAGCGCCAGCGGCCGATGAAGGCGGTGACGACGAAGAGGATCGCGACCAGCGCCGCGATGCCGGCCAGGATCTGCAGGCCCGGGATCGTCGCGTTGACGGTGGAGTAGGTGGCGCCGGTGATGCGGGGCCCCTGCTGCGCGAGCGTCGCGTACTGGTCGAGCCAGAGGCTGACCGCCTGCACGGCGAGGTAGAGGGCGGCGATGACCGCGAGCTGGATGCGCGAGGCCTTCGAGATGCGGATCTCGCGGCCGTTCACCCGGATCGCTCCGTAGAGGTAGCCGGTGGCGAGGGTCGCGAACGCCGAGATCAGCAGGACCGCCGACGCGAAGCCGACGATGCTCTGGTAGAAGGGCAGCTCGAAGAGGTAGAACGACGTGTCGAGGCCGAACTGCGGATCCGTGGTGCCCGAGGGCGTGCGGTTCCAGAAGGTGAGGCTCGTCTGCCAGCGGGTGGCGGAGGAGACGCCGGCGAAGAGGCCGAGCACCGCGGGGATCCCGAAGGTGGCCAGGCGCCGCAGCGGCTCCACGACCTGCTGGTAGCGGTCGATCTGCGAGTTGAGCTTCGCGTAGACCGGCCGGAGGCGGTACGCCAGCATCAGGCTGATGAACACCGGCACGGCCATGGCGACGAAGCCGATGACGAAGAGCCCGCCCGCGGCCGCCCACTGCGTCGTGAGCACGGAGAGGAAGCCGAGCTGGTCGTACCAGAGGATGTCGGTGTACAGACCGGCGAAGACGAAGAACGCCACCACCAGGACGGCCACCACCACGACAGTGACGGCGAGGACGCTCCGTCTCTTCCGCGGCGGGGTTTCGGTTGCTGTGGAACTCACGTGAGGGCCTCTTGCTGTCGAGATGTGAGGGGAGGCCACCCATGCTATGCGACGGCTGTCCGGCTCACCTGGGCGTCGACCCGGGGTCGGCGGGCGGGATCAGTCGAGGGGAGCGGCGGTGCTGCAGTCCGGCAGCCCGGAGGTGTCGCCCGCGGCGATGCCCTTCAGGGCGGCGAGGGCGTCGTCGAGGGTCGAGACCGCGAGCACGTCGAGCCCGTCGGGGACGTGGCCGACGACCTCGTTGCAGTTGGTCGCGGGGGCGAGGAAGTACTCGGCTCCGGCGCCCTCCGCCCCGTAGAGCTTCTGGCGGATCCCGCCGATGGCGCCGACCTCGCCGGCCGCGTCGATCGTGCCGGTCCCGGCGACGCTCCGCCCGCCGTTGAGCTCGCCCTCGGTGAGCTTGTCGATGATCCCGAGGGCGAACATCATGCCCGCGCTCGGCCCGCCCACGTCGTCCAGCTGGATGTCGACCTCGAACGGGAAGTCGAAGGCCGCTCCGGGGAGGACGCCGATGACGGCGGCGCCGTTCGAGTCGCGCGGCGTGACCTCCACCTCCCGCCGGGCGCCCTCGCGCTCGATGCTGACCTGCACCGGGGAGCCGGTGCCGAGGGTCTGCAGGGTCGCGCGCAGGGCGGTCGCGTCGGCGACGGGGGTGCCCGCGACCGCGAGGATCTCGTCCCCCGCCTCCAGGACGCCCTCGGCCGGAGAGCCCTCGGGCACCTGCACGACCGAGACGCGCTGCTCGACGGGGTAGCCGAGCTCGGTGAGCGCGGCGGCGATCGCCTCCTGCTGGGAGTCGGTCATCTCGGCCTGGTTCGCCTCGTCGCGCTCCTCGACCGTGGAGGAGGGAGGGAAGATCGCGTCGACCGGGACGACCGCCTTGGTCCTGTCGAACCAGGCGCTCGCGACCTCGACCCAGGTGGGCAGGCTCTGCGGGTTGCCGACGACCGACACGGTGAGCATGTCGAGCGTGCCGGCCGTGGGATAGGTGGTGCGGTCCGGGATCGAGATGAGGGGCACGTCCTTGCTGCTGCCCAGGGTGTCGAACACGGGGCCGGGCTGCTCGATCACGTAGGGGGCGGGCGCGACGCCCAGACCGACAACGACGGCGACACCCGAGAGGAGGACGACCGGTCCGACCCACGGGCGGCGCGAGGAGGAGGAGGGGCGCGGGTCGTCGGAGAACAGCGACACGGGGGCCTTTCTGGCAACGGGTGGAGCGGCTCCGCCGGGATGTTCGCGGCGGGCGGAAGCGGGCTGGGCCCGAGCGGTGCTCTGCACGCCGAGGCCCCGGGCGCTCGGGCTAACGTAGCTTGCACGACTGGGAGTCGCGCCGGAACCGGCGCCCTGTGCAGGGCCGCGGAGGCGGTGCGGCGACCGGATTCAGGTGAGCGACGGAGGGCTGATCCCGATGGCCGATGGCGACAGTGCGGACCGAGCGGGCGGCGGCTCCGAGGACGAGTTCCGGGAGATGCTGCGGCAGTTCCTCTCGGGGAACGGCCCGGTCGACCCCTCGCAGCTCGCCGGAGCGGCAGGCCTGCCGAACGACCCGGTGGCCCTGCAGAACCTGCTCTCGCAGCTGCAGAGCGCGATGCAGCAGAACGGCGACGGCGGCGTCAACTGGACGCTCTCGCTCGAGCAGGCGAAGCAGCTCGCGCGCGCCGAGTCCGCGCCGGTGTCCGACTCCGTGCGGGCTCCGATCGACGCGGCCTTCGGCGTCGCCGCGCTCTGGCTCGACGAGGTCGCGTACGTCTCCGAGCTGAGCCGCACGCCGCGCTCGATCAGCCGCCTCGAGTGGATCTCCCTGACGATGCCGGTCTGGACCCAGCTCGCCGAGCCGGTGGCGCTGAGCATCTCGGACGCGCTGACCCGCGTGCTCCGAGAGCAGGCCCCGGAGGAGATGCAGGCGATGATCGCCGGTGCCGAGGGCATGATGCGCGGGATCGGCGGCACCCTGTTCGCCCTGCAGCTGGGCCAGGTCGTCGGGCAGCTCGCCGCCGAGGTCGTCTCGGGCGGCGACATCGGCATCCCGCTGCTGGAGGAGAACGACGCGGCGATCCTGCCGCAGAACGTCGCCGCGTTCGGCGAGGGCCTCGACATCCCGCTGGACCAGGTGCAGCTGTACCTGGCGGTCCGCGAGCTCGCGCACGCCCGCCTCTTCCGGCACGGAAAGTGGCTCCGTCTCGCCCTCATCTCGCAGATCACCGACTTCGCGCGCGGGATCAGCATCGACACCACCCGCCTCGAGGAGCTGGCCGAGGGCTTCGACCCGTCGAACCCCGAGGAGCTCCGCGACGCGATGACCTCCGGCGCGCTCATCCCGCCGAAGACGGAGGAGCAGCTCGCCGCGCACGGCCGCCTCGAGACCGTCCTCGCCCTCATCGAGGGGTGGGTCGACGTCGTCACCGCGGCGGCGACCACTCGCCTGCCCAGCGCCGGGGCGATCGCCGAGACGGTCCGCCGCCGCCGCGCCTCCGGCGGGCCGGCCGAATCCGCCTTCGCCACCCTCGTCGGCCTGGAGCTGCGCCCGCGCCGCCTCCGCGAGGCCGCCGCGATGTGGCAGGCCGTGACCGACGCCGTCGGGCCCGAGGCCCGCGACTCCCTCTGGTCGCACCCCGACCTGCTCCCCGGCTCGGAGGACCTGGACGACCCGAGCGCGCTCGTCGCCCGGCTCACGGCCGAGGCCCGCGGCGAGACCCCGGAGCCCGACGAGATGGACCGCGCGCTGGAGGACCTGCTGAACGGCACGATGCCGCGCGAGGGCGACGGCGCCTCCGGGGACGCTCCGGACACGACCGACGACGCCGGCTCGCCGGACGACGACGACCGCGGCTCCTCCCCCACGGGCGACCGCCCCGTCTGACCCCCCGTCCGGCGCCCGCCTGTGGACAACTCGCGCGGCGCCGAGCCGGTCTCGGCCATGATCGCCGGATGGTGCTCCGGCTCGATCCCCGACTCCCCCTGCTCTGGCGCTCCGCGACCGCGGTGCAGCTCGGCCTCGACCGGCCGCACGCGGTGCTGGACGGCGTCGGCTACCCGGAGGAGCTGCTGCTCGACGCCCTCCGCGTGGGCACCAGCGCCGGCACCGTCCGCCTGATCGCGGCGCGCGCCGGAGCGAGCGAGGCGCGAGTCGACGAGGTGCTCGAGGCGCTCCGGCCGGTCCTGCTGCGCAGCGTCGAGCCAGGCCCTCCCCCGGCACCGCGGGTCGTCGTCGAGGGGACGGGCGCGGCACCGGACGCACTGCGCACGCTGCTCCGGAGCGAGGGCTGCTCTCTGCTCGCCGACGACGGGACGCCGGACCTCGCCGTGCTGATCGCCTACTTCGCGGTCGCCCCCGCCCGCGCCGCGCACTGGCTCGCGGCCGATGTGCCGCACCTGGCGGTGGTGTTCGGCGACGAATCGGTGCGCCTCGGACCCCTGGTGGAGCCGGGGTCCGGACCGTGCCTGCACTGCGCCGAGCGGGACCGGATGGACCTCGACCCGGATCGCGCGCGCCTCGTCATCCAGGTGCTCGGCCGCTCAGCCCCCACCCGCACGCCGCTCGCGAGCGCGGCGATCGCCGTGGCGGCCGCCGACGCCGTGCTGCGGCGGCTGCTCGCGGGCTGGCGAGGGCTCCGCGCGGCCGAGCGGGTCTACAGCGACGCCTCCGGAGCGTTCACCGTGCGGGAGCGGGAGCCGCACCCCGAGTGCGCGTGCCGAGCTCTTCGAGGAAGCGCGACGGCTCCCTCCGCGTGACGCGGCCGACCGTCGAGCGCGCCCACGAGAGGCGCAGGCGCCGACGGGCCCGGGTGATGCCGACGTAGAGGAGGCGCCGCTCCTCGTCGATCGCCTCGAGGCCGGCGGCGTACGAGATCGGCAGCAGGCCCTCGGCGAGCCCCATCAGGTGCACCGACTCCCACTCGAGGCCCTTCGACGAGTGCAGCGTGGCGAGGGTGACCGCGCCGCGGTCCGGCTCGTGGTGCACCTGCTGGCGTGCGATCAGGTCGTCGGTGAACTGGCGGAAGGTCCATCCGGCAGGGGCCTCGTCGACGAGGCGGGCCAGCGTGTCCAGCGACTCCCACCGGTCGCGCACCGCACCGGGCGCCGACGGGGGCTCGGCGCTCCAGCCGAGCGAGCGGAGGACGTCGCTCACCGACTTGAACAGCGGCTCGCCGCTGATCGACACGGACGCCGCGCGCAGCTGCATCACGGCCTGCTTGACCTCGGGGAGATCGAAGAAGCGCTTGCCGCCGCGCATGTGCGCGCTCACTCCCCGCTCGTGCAGGGCGTGCTCGATGACCGCCGACTGGCTGTTGGTGCGGAAGAGGACCGCGATGTCGGAGGGGCGCACCCCCGCCTCGATGTCGGCCGCGACCCGCGCCGCGATCCCGCGCGCCTCCGCGATGTCGTCCGGGTAGGCGTCGATCGCGGGCTCCGGCGCCTCGGCGGCGGCGACGGCGTGGAGCGAGAGGGCCCCGGGCCTGCCCCGCATGAGGCGGTTCGCGGTCTGCACGATCGGCACGGCCGAGCGGTGGTTCTCCTCCAGGCGCACCACGGTGGCGGCCGGCCAGCGGGACGGGAAGTCGAGGAGGTAGTCGGCCCGCGCACCCGCGAAGGAGTAGATGGTCTGGCTGGCGTCGCCGACGACGCAGAGATCGCTCCGGTCGCCGAGCCAGAGCTCCAGCAGCCGCTGCTGCAGCGGCGAGACGTCCTGGTACTCGTCGACGACGAAGAAGCGGTACTGCTCGCGCACCTGCATCGCCATCGCGGGCTCGGACTCGAGCATCCCGGCGGTCACGAGCAGGACGTCCTCGAAGTCGATCTGGCGGCGCTGGTCCTTCAGCCCCTCGTACTCGTCCACGAGCGCGACCGTCTGCTCCAGGGTGAGCCGTCCGGGCAGGGGGCGCGTGCGGGCGGCGACGGCGTACTGCTCGAGCGAGAGGGCGGACACCTTCCGCCACTCGATCTCGGCCGAGAGGTCGCGGAGCGTCGCCGTGTCGAGCTTCAGGCGGAGCCGCTCGGCCGCGTGCCCGAGCAGGCGCGCCTTGCCGTCGAGCAGCTGGGGCATCGTGCCCCCCACCAGCTGCGGCCAGAAGTAGCCGAGCTGCGAGAGGGCGGCGGCGTGGAAGGTGCGGGCCTGGACGCCGCCGGCGCCGAGCACCCGCAGGCGCGAGCGCAGCTCGGCCGCGGCGCGGCTGGTGAAGGTCAGGGCCATGACGCGACCGGGCGTGTAGACGCCGGTCGCCACTCCGTGCGCGATGCGGTGCGTGATCGTCCGCGTCTTGCCGGTGCCCGCTCCCGCGAGGACGCAGACCGGCCCCAGCAGCGCCTCCGCAGCCTCGCGCTGCCCTTCGTCGAGTCCGTCGAGCAGGGTCACGCGATCGGGCCGTTCTCCAGCTCGCCTCCGTACCAGTCCTCGATCATCGCGCGGGCGATGGACGAGCGGCCGGGCAGCAGCACGGACTCGAGCGAGTCGTGCAGCTGCTGCCGGGTGAACCAGCGCAGCTCGACGATCTCCTCGCCGTCCGGGAGCAGATCCTCCGGGGACTGGTCCTCGGCGAGGCGGGCGGTGAAGCCGACCATGAGGGAGGCGGGGAAGGGCCAGGGCTGCGAGCCGAGGTACTGCGGGTCGACGACGCGCATGCCCGACTCCTCGCCGATCTCGCGGATCACCGCGGCCTCGAGCGACTCGCCCGGCTCGACGAAGCCGGCGAGCAGGGAGAAGCGGCCGGTGCCCCACATCGCGTTCGAGCCGAGGAGGAGGCGGTCGTCCGCGTCGAGGACGCAGACGATGATCGCCGGATCCGTGCGCGGGAAGACCTGGCTGCCGTCGGTGGGCGAGCGGCGGACCCAGCCGCCCTGCTCGACCACGGTCGGGTCGCCGTTGCGGGGCGAGTAGCCGTGCGAGGCGTGCCAGTTCGCGATGGCGAGGGCCTCGGTGAACAGGCCCGCGTCGCGGTCGCTCAGGCGCTCGGCGATCGGGCGCAGGCCGCTCCACCGCTCCTCGTCGGGCTCGAGCTCGGCGGCGGCCGCGTCGGTGAGGACGGTCGCGATGACGGGCGTTCCGACCGGCTCGCCGGGGGCCTCGGCGAGCGTGCGGCCGAGGTAGATCCGGAGGGTGCCGGCGGTCACGTCCTCGGGGCGGCGCAGGAGGAGGCGGTCGGTCTCGACCAGGGTCCGGTCGTGGTGCAGGACGAGCACGCGGGTGGCGGGATCGGCGAGCAGCTCGTCGAAGAGCGCGGGCCGTGAGCGTCCGACGCCGTCGCGGTCGGCCGCCTGTCGCGAGAGCGGGAGGCGATCGGCGAAGGGCAGTGACATCCGGGGCTCATTTCGTGACGGGGGCCGCGAGGACCGCTGTCGCGGGCCTTCGACGGCCGAGGTGGCCAGCGCGGCTAGAGTGAGATGGGATCTGGCCATGGTTTCCAGGGTAGGCGGCTCGTGCCCGGCCGGCCCGCCGCCACGCGCTGTCCCGCCGATGCCGTCGAAGGCCCGCGACAGCGGTCCTCGCGGCCCCCGTCACGAAATGAGCCCCGGATGTCACTGCCCTTCGCCGATCGCCTCCCGCTCTCGCGACAG
>NZ_PSUC01000110.1:0-10795 GCF_002931635.1 Rathayibacter sp. AY2B7
CTCCGTTCCGGATCATCCGCGCGGCCCTCCCCCACCTGCCCGCGGGCGCCACCATCATCAACACGGCGTCGGCGGAGGCGCACAAGCCCGCCCCCGACCGCCTCGACTACGCGATGACGAAGGGCGCGATCAACAACCTCTCGAAGGGCCTCGCGCAGCAGCTCGCCGCGAAGGGCATCCGCGTGAACGTCGTGGCGCCCGGCCCGACGTGGACCGCCCTGCAGGTGAGCGGCGGCGTCGACCCCGAGAGCCTGCCCGACTTCGGCTCCAGCGAGTCGCCGATGGGCCGTGCCGCCCAGCCCGCCGAGCAGGCCCCGGCCTACGTGTTCCTCGCGTCCGCCGAGTCGAGCTTCGTCGCCGGCGAGACCCTCAACGTGAACGGCGGCATGGTCTCGCCCTGACCCGCCGCGCCGCCGGCGCTCGCTGCTGGACCGCCGAGACGCCTCCGTCCTGCTCGAGACACGGGCTCGCGTCAACCCTCTCCCGAGCGGCGGGGGGCGCGAGGTGCCATGGAGGGACCACCACGAAGGAGCACCATGAGCACCACGACCGTCCTCCCCATCGAGACCTACTCCGACGAGCAGGGCTGGCACAACCGCATCGCCCACGCCCGCGTCCCGCTGAGCCACCACGAGTCGCGCCAGGAGGCGGAGGAGGTCGGCGAGGAGATCGCCGAGCAGCGCGGCGGGGAGCACGTCGTCCTCGGCTGACGGCCGGCGCGGGGCGCGGCATGCCGTGCCCGATCGGGGAACGCGGCCGGCCCGCAGGCGCCCGCTCCGCAGACGCCCCGCCCCGCGCGTAGCGCCCTCGACCCCGCCCGGTCAACCTTCTCGACCTCCCGGCCCCCTCCTCCCTGACGTGGCCCGTCGTGCTCGCTCCCGAGCGCGCGACGAGAGGACGACATGGCCACCACGAGCGACGCCCCCGCGACAGGAGAGGCCGGCGGCACCTCCCTGCGCCGCCGCATCACCGGCCCGCTGCTCTACTCCTTCATCCTCGGCGACGTCCTCGGCGCAGGCATCTACGCCCTCATGGGCACGCTCTCGGCGGAGGTCGGCGGCGCCGTCTGGATGCCCCTCCTGCTCGCGCTCGGCCTCGCGCTGCTGACCGCCGGCTCCTACGCCGAGCTGGTGACGAAGTACCCGAAGGCGGGAGGCGCGGCGGTGTTCGCGCAGCGGGCGTTCAAGCGCCCGATCGTCTCGTTCCTGGTCGGCTTCGCCATGCTCGCGGCCGGAGTGACCAGCGCGGCCGGTCTGTCGCTCGCGTTCGCCGGCGACTACCTCGGCACCTTCCTCGACGTGCCGACCGTGCCGACGGCCATCGTCTTCCTGATCCTCGTCGCGTGCCTCAACGCGCGGGGCGTCGCGGAGTCGCTGCTCAGCAACACGGTGATGACCGTGATCGAGGTCGGCGGCCTGCTGATCGTGATCGGATGCGTCGCGCTGCTCGTGGCGGGCGGAGGCGGCGACCTCGCCCGCACGGTCGAGCTCAGCTCCGAGCAGGCGCCGGCGCTGGCGGTGCTCGGCGCGGCGATCATCGCGTACTACTCCTTCGTCGGCTTCGAGACCTCGGCCACCATCGCCGAGGAGATCCGCGAGCCCAGCCGCGTCTACCCGCGCGCGCTGTTCGGCTCGCTGCTGACGGCCGGCGCGGTGTACGTCCTGGTCGGCCTCGCGAGCTCGATCGCGCTGCCCGCCGACGAGCTGTCCGGATCCTCCGCCCCGCTGCTCGACGTCGTGACGGCGAGCGGAGCCGGAGTGCCGGCGTGGCTGTTCAGCCTGATCGCGCTCGTCGCGGTCGCCAACGGAGCACTGCTGACGATGATCATGGCGAGCCGCGTCACCTACGGCATGGCGAAGGACGGCCTCCTCCCGGACGTGCTCGGCCGCATGCTGCCGAAGCGCCGGACGCCGTGGTTGGCCATCGCGGTGACCACGCTGGCGGCGTATATCATGACCCTGGTCAGCGATCTGGCGACCCTCGCCGAGACCGTGGTGCTGCTGCTCCTGCTGGTGTTCATCAGCACGAACGTCTCGGTGCTCGTGCTGCGGCGCGACAAGGTCGAGCACGACCACTTCCGCGTGTGGACGGCGATCCCCGTGCTCGGCATCGCCTCGTGCGTGCTGCTCCTCAGCCAGCAGGACCCGATCGTCTGGCTCTACGCCGGGATCCTCCTCGTGGTCGGAGTCCTCGTGCACCTGGCGACCCGCCGCTCGTCCCGCCGCACCGCCTGATCCGACGGGGGACGGGCCGGCCGCACCATCCGACCGTCCTCCCCCGGCCGAGCCTCGCTCGCCCCGTGACCGGTCAAGCCCCTGGGCGGACGGCCGTCCGAGGCGTGGGATGGAGGGAACGGAAGGAGCACGAATGACCGACACACCCTCCCGCGAGGAGCTGCCGCTCCCCGACTGGAACGACATCCCGCTCGGCACGCTCGCGGAGCGCATCCGCCCGCTCGACGAGGCCGGCCTCGGCGCGCTGCTCGCCTACGAGGAGGCGCACGGGCACCGCCTGCCGGTGACGACGATCCTGCACTCGCGACTCGAGCAGCTGCGCGGGGGAGCGGAGCCGGCAGGCAGCGTGCCGGAGTCGCTGCCCGAGGTGTCCCGCTCGTCGTCCGGATCGCCGGTCTCACCGGCGACGTCCGGTCCGCCGATCAACCCGCCCTCGCACGGAGTGCCGACGAACCCGGCTCAGCCGCGCTGACGGCGGCGGGCGGAGTCGCGGTCGCGCCGGCTCCGCTCCCGCCGCGCGCTGCTCAGGGCCTGCCCAGCGCGCGCGGGCAGACTGTCCGGAGCCGATGACGGCGACCGGACGAGGGAGCAGTACCCGGAACGCGACAAGACTGACTCGTAGGAGCTGTCATGTCCTGGATCGTCCTCATCCTCTCCGGTGTCCTCGAGGCCGTGTGGGCCACCGCCCTCGGCAAGTCGGAGGGGTTCACGCGGCTCGGCCCGTCGGTCGTCTTCGGGGTGGGCGACGTCGCGAGTATGGCCGGCCTCGCCTACGCGATGCGCGAGCTGCCCACCGGCACCGCGTACGCGGTCTGGGTCGGGATCGGCGCTGCGCTCACCGTGCTCTACGGCATGTTCTTCGGCCGCGAGGGCTTCTCGCTCGTGCGCACGCTACTGGTCCTCGGGATCGTCGGCTGCGTCGTCGGCCTGAAGCTCGTGCACTGAACCGGGGCCCCGTCCTCTCCTCCGCGAGAGCCGCTCCCGTACGCGACACGCCGACGGAGGCGCACCGGACTGGCATCTCGCCGAGGGTCCGAGGCCGGTGGTTGCAGGACGCCGCGTGTTCCACCTAGGCTCGGCGCATCAGGGGAGAACGATCGTTCTACGGTTCTCCCCGCCCCCAAGGAGGACTCATGCCCACTCGTACCGCACGCACCGCCTGGAACGGCTCGCGCGAGCCCGGCGAGGGCCAGGTCGAGCTCTCGAGCTCGAAGATCGGCACCTACGACGTCTCGTTCCCCAAGCGCGCCGCCGACGACGCCAACGGCTCGACCAGCCCCGAGGAGCTCCTCGCGGCCGCCCACTCCGCCTGCTACGCGATGCAGTTCTCGGCCGTCCTCGGCCAGGCCGGCGGCACCGTCGAGGCGCTCGACGTCCGCGCCGACGTCTCGCTCGGCCCGGACTCGGCCGGCGGATTCAAGCTCACCGGCATCAAGCTCGTCGTGAGCGGCGAGGTCTCCGGCATCGACGAGGCCGCCTTCCTCAAGGCCGCCGACGAGGCCAAGGAGACCTGTCCCGTCAGCAAGGCGCTCACCGGGGTCGACATCACGCTCGACGCCACCTTCGAGGGCTGAGCCCCTCCGCACGTCCCGAGCACCCCGGCGCGCATCGCGGCGGGGTGCTCGTGCGTCCGGCGCGGCCGCGGAGCGGCCTGTGGAGACCCCCGCCCCCACCGGCCGCCCGGCGCCCCCTGTCGTCAGACCGCCGCCGGCGCGTAGCGGAAGCCGGCGCCGAGGTGCTCCTCCGGCAGCCGGTCGCCGCGGCCGTGCAGCTTCTGGCGGAGGCTGCCCTCGACGTACTCCTCCGGGTACGCGCCGCGGCGGCGCAGCTCCGGCACGATGAACTCCACCACGTCCTCGAAGGTGCCGGGCGTGATCGCGTAGGCGAGGTTGAACCCGTCCACGTCGGTCTCCTCGACCCACTCCTGCAGGTGATCGGCCACCTCTGCGGGCGAGCCGACGACGAACGGGCCGAGCCCGCCGATCACGCTGAGCTTGGCGATGTCGCGGACCTTCCACTCCGAGCCGTCCTCGTTCGCCTCCTGGAAGTTGGCGACGGCCGACTGGATCGCGTTGCTCTTCACGTTGCCGATCGGCTCGTCGAGGTCGTACTGCGACAGGTCGATGCCCATCCAGCCCGACATGAAGACCAGCGCCCCCTCCTCGCTCCCGTAGGAGAGGTAGTCGCGGTGCTTCTCGTGCGCGGCCTCGCTGGTCTCGGCGGTGATGATCGTGAGCAGCGTGTAGATCTTCGCGGAGTAGCGGTCGCGGCCGGCCGCCTCGAGGGCGTCGCGGATGCGCGAGACGGTCGCCTTCAGGCCGGCCTTCGTCGAGGACGCGACGAAGATCGCCTCCGCGTTGCCCGCCGCGAAGCGGATGCCGCGCGGCGACGCTCCCGCCTGGTAGATGACGGGGGTCCGCTGCACCGACGGCTCCGAGAGGTGGATGCCGGGGACGGTGAAGTTCTTGCCGCGGTGCCCGATCTCGTGCACCTTCGCCGGGTCGGTGAACACGCCGGACTCGCGGTCGCGGACGACCGCGTCGTCCTCCCACGACCCCTCCCAGAGCTTGTAGAGCACCTCGAGGTACTCGTCGGCGACGTCGTAGCGGTCGTCGTGCTCGAGCTGGTCCTCGTGGCCCATGTTGCGGGCGGCGCTGGGGAGGTAGCCGGTGACGACGTTCCAGCCCACGCGGCCCTTCGTCAGGTGGTCGAGCGTCGACATGCGCCGCGCGAACGGGTACGGGTGCTCGTAGGCGGTGCCCGCGGTGATGCCGAAGCCGAGGTGCTCGGTCGCGGCGGCCATCGCCGAGACGAGGAGGATCGGGTCGTTGACGGGGACCTGCGCGCCGTGGCGGATCGCCGCCTCGTTCGAGCCGCCGTAGACGTCGTAGGTGCCGAGCACGTCGGCGATGAAGATCCCGTCGAACGTGCCGCGCTCGAGCAGCTTCGCCAGGTCGGTCCAGTACGAGAGGTCCTTGTACCGCCAGGACTGGTCCTGGGGGTGGCGCCACATGCCCGAGGACTGGTGGGCGACGCAGTTCATGTCGAAGGCGTTGAAGCGGATCTGGCGGGTCATGGAGTCGATAGTGCCCAGCGGAGCCGCGAACGGGTACCGAGCGCGACGCACGGCGTCACAAAGCGACGCCCGTCGAGAGCGGGGAGCCTCTCGAGGTGGTCCCCTGCGGACGAGGTGCCGTGCCGTGCGTCGCGCTCGGTACCCGTTCGCGGCTCCGCTGGGCACTATCGACTCCATGACCCGCCAGATCCGCTTCAACGCCTTCGACATGAACTGCGTCGCCCACCAGTCCTCGGGCATGTGGCGCCACCCCCAGGACCAGTCCTGGCGGTACAAGGACCTCTCGTACTGGACCGACCTGGCGAAGCTGCTCGAGCGCGGCACGTTCGACGGGATCTTCATCGCCGACGTGCTCGGCACCTACGACGTCTACGGCGGCTCGAACGAGGCGGCGATCCGCCACGGCGCGCAGGTCCCCGTCAACGACCCGATCCTCCTCGTCTCGGCGATGGCCGCCGCGACCGAGCACCTCGGCTTCGGCATCACCGCGGGCACCGCCTACGAGCACCCGTACCCGTTCGCGCGGCGCATGTCGACGCTCGACCACCTGACGAAGGGCCGCGTGGGCTGGAACGTCGTCACCGGCTACCTCCCCAGCGCCGCCCGCAACATGGGCCACGAGGACCAGCTCGAGCACGACGACCGCTACGACGTCGCCGACGAGTACCTCGAGGTGCTCTACAAGCTCTGGGAGGGGTCGTGGGAGGACGACGCGGTCGTCCGCGACCGCGAGTCCGGCGTGTTCACCGACCCGGCGAAGGTGCACGAGATCGGGCACCGCGGCAAGAACTTCACCGTCCCCGGCATCCACCTCTCGGAGCCGTCGGTGCAGCGGACCCCCGTCATCTACCAGGCAGGAGCGTCGCCGCGCCGCATCCGCTTCGCGGCGGGCAACGCGGAGGCGATCTTCGTCGCGTCCTCGACGAAGGCCGGCCTGAAGGCGACCGTCTCGCGCATCCGCGACGCCCTCGAGGCGGCCGGCCGCGACCGCTACTCCGCGAAGATCTACACGCTGCTCACGATCATCACCGCCGAGACCAGCGAGGCCGCGCACGAGAAGCACCGCGACTACCTCTCCTACGGGAGCGAGGAGGGGGCGCTGGTCTTCATGTCGGGCTGGATGGGCATCGACCTGTCGCAGTACGACCTCGACGAGCCGATCGGCAACGTGAAGAGCAACGCGATCCAGTCGGCCGTCGCCAACTTCCAGGAGGCGAACGAGGACGGCTCGGAGTGGAAGGTCCGCGACATCGCCAAGCTCAGCGTGATCGGCGGGCTCGGCCCGTTCGTCGTCGGCTCGCCCGCAGAGGTGGCCGATCACCTGCAGGAGTGGGTCGAGGAGACCGACGTGGACGGGTTCAACCTCGCCTACGCGATCACGCCCGGCACCTTCGAGGACGTGGTGGAGTTCATCGTGCCGGAGCTGCGCCGCCGCGGCGCGTACCCGGAGGAGTACGTCGAGGGCAGCCTCCGCCAGAAGCTGCACGGCCGCGGCGACCGGCTGCCGGAGGAGCACCTCGGCGCCGGCTTCCGCTACGCGCCGGCGGCGGTCTGACGACAGGGGGCGCCGGGCGGCCGGTGGGGGCGGGGGTCTCCACAGGCCGCTCCGCGGCCGCGCCGGACGCACGAGCACCCCGCCGCGATGCGCGCCGGGGTGCTCGGGACGTGCGGAGGGGCTCAGCCCTCGAAGGTGGCGTCGAGCGTGATGTCGACCCCGGTGAGCGCCTTGCTGACGGGACAGGTCTCCTTGGCCTCGTCGGCGGCCTTGAGGAAGGCGGCCTCGTCGATGCCGGAGACCTCGCCGCTCACGACGAGCTTGATGCCGGTGAGCTTGAATCCGCCGGCCGAGTCCGGGCCGAGCGAGACGTCGGCGCGGACGTCGAGCGCCTCGACGGTGCCGCCGGCCTGGCCGAGGACGGCCGAGAACTGCATCGCGTAGCAGGCGGAGTGGGCGGCCGCGAGGAGCTCCTCGGGGCTGGTCGAGCCGTTGGCGTCGTCGGCGGCGCGCTTGGGGAACGAGACGTCGTAGGTGCCGATCTTCGAGCTCGAGAGCTCGACCTGGCCCTCGCCGGTCTCGAGCGAGCCGTTCCAGGCGGTGCGTGCGGTACGAGTGGGCATGAGTCCTCCTTGGGGGCGGGGAGAACCGTAGAACGATCGTTCTCCCCTGATGCGCCGAGCCTAGGTGGAACACGCGGCGTCCTGCAACCACCTGCCTCGGACCCTCGGCGAGATGCCAGTCCGGTTCGCCTCCGTCGGCGTCTCGCTTCCGGGAGCGGCTCTCGCGGACGATAGGACGGGGCCCCGGTTCAGTGCACGAGCTTCAGGCCGACGACGCAGCCGACGATCCCGAGGACCAGCAGCGTGCGCACGAGCGAGAAGCCCTCGCCGCCGAAGAACATGCCGTAGAGCACGGTCAGCGAAGCGCCGATCCCGACCCAGACCGCGTACGCGGTGCCGGTGGGCAGCTCGCGCATCGCGTAGGCGAGGCCGGCCATGCTCGCGACGACGCCGACCCCGAAGACGACCGACGGGCCGAGCCGCGTGAACCCCTCCGACTTGCCGAGGGCGGTGGCCCACACGGCCTCGAGGACACCGGAGAGGATGAGGACGATCCAGGACATGACAGCTCCTACGAGTCAGTCTTGTCGCGTTCCGGGTACTGCTCCCTCGTCCGGTCGCCGTCATCGGCTCCGGACAGTCTGCCCGCGCGCGCTGGGCAGGCCCTGAGCAGCGCGCGGCGGGAGCGGAGCCGGCGCGACCGCGACTCCGCCCGCCGCCGTCAGCGCGGCTGAGCCGGGTTCGTCGGCACTCCGTGCGAGGGCGGGTTGATCGGCGGACCGGACGTCGCCGGTGAGACCGGCGATCCGGACGACGAGCGGGACACCTCGGGCAGCGACTCCGGCACGCTGCCTGCCGGCTCCGCTCCCCCGCGCAGCTGCTCGAGTCGCGAGTGCAGGATCGTCGTCACCGGCAGGCGGTGCCCGTGCGCCTCCTCGTAGGCGAGCAGCGCGCCGAGGCCGGCCTCGTCGAGCGGGCGGATGGGCTCCGCGAGCGTGCCGAGCGGGATGTCGTTCCAGTCGGGGAGCGGCAGCTCCTCGCGGGAGGGTGTGTCGGTCATTCGTGCTCCTTCCGTTCCCTCCATCCCACGCCTCGGACGGCCGTCCGCCCAGGGGCTTGACCGGTCACGGGGCGAGCGAGGCTCGGCCGGGGGAGGAGGGGCGGATGGTGCGCCCGGCCCGACCCCCGTCGGATCAGGCGGTGCGGCGGGACGAGCGGCGGGTCGCCAGGTGCACGAGGACTCCGACCACGAGGAGGATCCCGGCGTAGAGCCAGACGATCGGGTCCTGCTGGCTGAGGAGCAGCACGCACGAGGCGATGCCGAGCACGGGGATCGCCGTCCACACGCGGAAGTGGTCGTGCTCGACCTTGTCGCGCCGCAGCACGAGCACCGATACGTTCGTGCTGATGAACACCAGCAGGAGCAGCAGCACCACGGTCTCGGCGAGGGTCGCCAGATCGCCGACCAGGGTCAGGAGGCACGCCGCCAGCGTGGTCACCGCGATGGCCACCCACGGCGTCCGGCGCTTCGGCAGCACGCGGCCGAGCACGTCCGGGAGGAGGCCGTCCTTCGCCATGCCGTAGGTGACGCGGCTCGCCATGATCATCGTCAGCAGTGCTCCGTTGGCGACCGCGACGAGCGCGATCAGGCTGAACAGCCACGCCGGCACTCCGGCTCCGCTCCCCGTCACGACGTCGAGCAGCGGGGCGGAGGATCCGGACAGCTCGTCGGCGGGCAGCGCGATCGAGCTCGCGAGGCCGACCAGGACGTACACCGCGCCGGCCGTCAGCAGCGAGCCGAACAGCGCGCGCGGGTAGACGCGGCTGGGCTCGCGGATCTCCTCGGCGATGGTGGCCGAGGTCTCGAAGCCGACGAAGGAGTAGTACGCGATGATCGCCGCGCCGAGCACCGCCAGCGCCGGCGCCTGCTCGGAGCTGAGCTCGACCGTGCGGGCGAGGTCGCCGCCTCCGCCCGCCACGAGCAGCGCGACGCATCCGATCACGATCAGCAGGCCGCCGACCTCGATCACGGTCATCACCGTGTTGCTGAGCAGCGACTCCGCGACGCCCCGCGCGTTGAGGCACGCGACGAGGATCAGGAAGACGATGGCCGTCGGCACGGTCGGCACGTCGAGGAAGGTGCCGAGGTAGTCGCCGGCGAACGCGAGCGACAGACCGGCCGCGCTGGTCACTCCGGCCGCGAGCATGGCGAAGCCGACCAGGAACGAGACGATCGGGCGCTTGAACGCCCGCTGCGCGAACACCTCCGCGCCTCCCGCCTTCGGGTACTTCGTCACCAGCTCGGCGTAGGAGCCGGCGGTCAGCAGCGCGAGGCCGAGCGCGAGCAGGAGGGGCATCCAGACGGCGCCGCCGACCTCCGCCGAGAGCGTGCCCATGAGGGCGTAGATGCCTGCGCCGAGGACGTCGCCGAGGATGAAGGAGTAGAGCAGCGGGCCGGTGATGCGGCGGCGCAGGGAGGTGCCGCCGGCCTCTCCTGTCGCGGGGGCGTCGCTCGTGGTGGCCATGTCGTCCTCTCGTCGCGCGCTCGGGAGCGAGCACGACGGGCCACGTCAGGGAGGAGGGGGCCGGGAGGTCGAGAAGGTTGACCGGGCGGGGTCGAGGGCGCTACGCGCGGGGCGGGGCGTCTGCGGAGCGGGCGCCTGCGGGCCGGCCGCGTTCCCCGATCGGGCACGGCATGCCGCGCCCCGCGCCGGCCGTCAGCCGAGGACGACGTGCTCCCCGCCGCGCTGCTCGGCGATCTCCTCGCCGACCTCCTCCGCCTCCTGGCGCGACTCGTGGTGGCTCAGCGGGACGCGGGCGTGGGCGATGCGGTTGTGCCAGCCCTGCTCGTCGGAGTAGGTCTCGATGGGGAGGACGGTCGTGGTGCTCATGGTGCTCCTTCGTGGTGGTCCCTCCATGGCACCTCGCGCCCCCCGCCGCTCGGGAGAGGGTTGACGCGAGCCCGTGTCTCGAGCAGGACGGAGGCGTCTCGGCGGTCCAGCAGCGAGCGCCGGCGGCGCGGCGGGTCAGGGCGAGACCATGCCGCCGTTCACGTTGAGGGTCTCGCCGGCGACGAAGCTCGACTCGGCGGACGCGAGGAACACGTAGGCCGGGGCCTGCTCGGCGGGCTGGGCGGCACGGCCCATCGGCGACTCGCTGGAGCCGAAGTCGGGCAGGCTCTCGGGGTCGACGCCGCCGCTCACCTGCAGGGCGGTCCACGTCGGGCCGGGCGCCACGACGTTCACGCGGATGCCCTTCGCGGCGAGCTGCTGCGCGAGGCCCTTCGAGAGGTTGTTGATCGCGCCCTTCGTCATCGCGTAGTCGAGGCGGTCGGGGGCGGGCTTGTGCGCCTCCGCCGACGCCGTGTTGATGATGGTGGCGCCCGCGGGCAGGTGGGGGAGGGCCGCGCGGATGATCCGGAACGGAG
>NZ_PSUC01000111.1:0-10757 GCF_002931635.1 Rathayibacter sp. AY2B7
GGCGCTGCGGTCGTCCTCGAACTCGAGCGCCATCGGGCGCATGATCGGGACGCCGGTGCTCGCCGCCTCCGCCCCCGGCTAGGCTGACCCCCGCAAGCAGAGGAGACCGCGGATGCCCGACCACGCGACGCGCGGCAACAACCTCGACCGCGTCAGGCGGCACAACCTCTCGGCGATCCTCCGCCTCGTGCACCGCGGCGGCCCCCGCTCCCGCTCGCAGCTGACCCGCCTGACCGGCCTCAACCGCTCCACGATCGCGGCGCTGGTCGGCGAGCTGGTGGAGCTCGGCATCGTGCGCGAGCGCGAGCCCGCCACGCCGAACCAGGTCGGCCGGCCGAGCCCCGTCGTCGAGGCCGATCCCGGAGTCGTCGCGCTCGCCGTGAACCCCGAGATCGACGCCGTCACGGTCGCCGTGGTCGGCGTCGACGCCGTCGTCCGCCGCCGCATCCGCCGCTCCGCCTCCGTCCCCACCGCCGAGGCCGCCGCCCGTCTGGCGGCCGAGGCGGTCGCCGAGCTGCTCGCCGAGCTGCCCGAGGAGACGCGGACGGTCGGCATCGGCGTCGCGGTGCCCGGCCTCGTCCGCGACGCCGACGGCCTCGTCCGGGTCGGCCCGCACCTCGGCTGGGACGACGAGCCCTTCTCCCGCATGCTCGCGGACGCGACCGGCCTGCCCGTCCTCTCGGCGAACGACGCCAACCTCGGTGCACTCGCCGAGAGCGTCCTCGGCGCCGGCCGCGACGTCTCGCACCTCGTCTACCTCAACGGCGGCGCGAGCGGAGTGGGCGCCGGCGTCATCGTCGGCGGCGCGCCTCTGCACGGCATCGACGGCTACGCGGGGGAGAACGGCCACACCCTCGTCAACAGCGCGGGCATCGACTGCCACTGCGGCGCCGTCGGCTGCCTCGAGACCGAGGTCGGCCGCGCCGAGCTGCTCACTGTGCTCGGCCTCGACGAGAGCGAGCGGCTGGAGGAGGCGCTCGCCGCCTCCGAGGACCCGGCCGTCCGTGCCGAGGTCGAGCGCCAGCTCGGGCACCTCGCGGTCGCCCTGCGCAACGTGATCAACGTGTTCAACCCGCAGCTCGTGGTGCTGGGCGGCTTCCTCGGGGCGCTGATCGGAGTCGCGCCGGGGTTCCTGGAGGAGCGCCTGGGCCGCGGCGGCCCCTTCCGGGTCGCGCTCGACTCCGTGCGCATCGTGCGGACCGAGCTCGGCGCCGATCTGCTCATGCTGGGCGCAGCCGAGCTCGCCTTCGAGCGCCTGCTCGCCGACCCGCTCGGCACTCCGCTCCACCCGGTCTGACCCGACGGCGGGCCGAGGGGTGGCGCCACTGTGCGACACGTGATGGAATTGATTCGACCGAGCGGCGTGGAGCCGACGAGGTCCGCTCCGGAGCCGAGGACGACACCGGCAGCACCCCTCCCTCCCACCCCGCTGCGCCCTGCGCAGGAAGGCACTCCGTGTCCACTCCCGCCTCGACTCCGACCGGCTCCCTCCCGGTGCACCGCCACCCGGGCGACGCCCTGACGGCCCGCCAGCGCCTCGTCTACGTGATCGTCCTCGGCTCGCTGACCGCCCTCGGGCCGTTCACGATCGACCTCTACCTGCCGGCGTTCCCCGCGCTGCAGAGCGAGCTGAACGTGTCGGAGGCGGCGGTCCAGCTGACCCTCACCGGCACGACCCTCGGCTTCGCGCTCGGCCAGCTGGTCGTGGGCCCCTGGAGCGACGCGGTCGGCCGACGCCTGCCGATCCTCCTGGCCACCTCGCTGCACGTCCTGGCCTGCGTCGGCGCGGCGCTCGCCCCCGAGATCGTCACGCTCGGCGTCTTCCGCTTCCTGATGGGAGCCGGTGCGGCGGCGGGCGGCGTGGTCGCGATGGCGATGGTCCGCGACCTCTTCGGCGGACGCCCGCTGGTGCGGATGCTGTCCCGGCTCGCCCTGGTGTCGGGCCTCGCGCCCGTGCTCGCGCCGGTCATCGGCTCGCAGCTGCTGCTGATCATGGACTGGCGCGGGATCTTCGTCTTCCTCGCCGCCTACGGCGTGCTGGTCGTCGCGGCCGTCGGCCTGCTCGTCGTCGAGACCCGGCCCCGCGCCGCCCGCCACGAGCGCGAGCACCGCTCGCTCGTGCAGCGCTACCGGGCCGTCCTCAGCGACCGCGTGTTCCTCGGAGTGGCGGTGATCGGGGGCATGACCTTCGCCGGCCTGTTCACCTACCTCTCCAGCTCCTCGTTCCTGTTCCAGGGTCTCTACGGATTCGACGCGCAGCAGTACGGGCTGCTCTTCGCCGTGAACTCGCTCGGCGTCGTCCTCGGCGTGCAGGCGTCCTCCTACCTCAGCCGGAGGATCGGGCCGCAGTGGATCCTCGCGATCACGACGCTGACGCTGTTCACCTCCGCCGGCCTGATCGCCCTCTTCGACGTGCTCGGGCTGGGGCTCTGGGGCACGCTCGTCCCGCTGTGGTTCTTCATCGCGTCCTGCGGCTTCAGCTTCCCGTGCGTGCAGGTCCTCGGCCTGGTCAACCACGGCCGGGAGGCGGGGACGGCCGCGTCGCTGCTCGGAGCGGTCAACTTCGGCACCGCCGGACTGCTGTCGCCGATCTCGGGGGTCTTCGGAGCCGGCACGAACGAACCGATGGCCCTGGTGATGATAGCGACGGCGAACGTGACGATCCTGGCACTCTGACTGATCGTCCGGCCGAGGAGCGTCCCGGCGCTGCAGGACTGAGCGCTCGGCTCCGGGTCCCGGCGGTCCGGCACGCCCCGCTCCTGCGGCTCCTCCCGGGCGTTCCGGCGCTCGCTGGATCCGCTCCCGAGCGCCGCTGCTACAGTCCCCTCCCATGTCCTCCCGCGACTCCTCCGCCCTGCTCGCCGAGCTCTCCGACCCCGACCGCGACGTCCGCCTCCGTGCGGCGATGACCCTGGGCGAGATCGCCGAGCCCGCCACCGCCGAGCCCCTCGCCGCGCACCTGTGGGAGGAGCCGGACTTCTTCGTCCGCGACGTGCTCACCTGGTCGCTCGGCCGCCTCGGCTCCGCCGCTGTCCCCGTCGCCCGCGAGCCGCTCGGCCGCGAGACCCGGGTGAGCACGCAGGCTCTGCACGTGCCCACCAAGATCCTCGACACAGTGACGCTCGACGACATCGCCCCGCTGGCCGCCGACTCCGAGCCCGCCGTCGCCGCGAAGGCCCGCTTCGCGCTGGGCCGCCTCGGCGACGAGCGCGCGCTGCCGGTCCTGCTCGGCCTGCTCGGCGACGACGACGCGGAGGCGCAGAACGTGCTCACCGACGTCCTCGCCTCCTTCGGCGCCGCGGCCGTCCCCGGTCTGGAGCAGGCCCTCCGCGAGGGGTCCGCGCCGGTCCGCCGTCACGCCGCCGCCGCGCTCGGCTACCTGGGCGACGACGCGCGTGCTGCCGTCGACGCGCTGGACGGGGCCGCCGGCAGCGCCGACTCCGCGCTCGCGGTCTCGGCCGTGATGGCGCTCGGCTCGATCACCGGTCCCGACGCGGCCGCCGCCCTCGAACGGGCCTCCGCCTCGGACGACTCCCGCGTGAGCGCCGTCGCCGCGCGGCTCCTCGCCCGCTCCTCCGAGCCGACCCGGCTCGACGCCCTCCGCGCCGCCCGCCTGGCCCGCGCGGCCGGCTGAGCCGCGCCGCGAACCCCCGCGGGGGAAGGCCGGGCATCCGCACGGCCGGTCGAACCGTGCCACGAACCCGGCGCACGGACGCCGGGCTTCCGAACGGTCGGCCGAGCCGTCCCGCAACCCCCAGCGGGGGAACGCCGGGTGACGGCATCATGTCCGGATGGATCACCGCGACGACCGCCTGTCGACCGAGCCCGGAACCGCGCGCCCCGACGCCGTCCAGCGTGCGCGGATGCGCGAGCAGGTGCCGTCCGACGACGTCGCCGCCCGGCTGCTGACGAAGGAGGCGGCTCACCGGGTCTCCCGCCGCTGGCCGCTGATCTCCGCGTCACTCGCGATCCTGCTCACGGTGCTGCTCGCCGTGCTGATCGCCTTCCGCCCCACCTCGGCCTTCCGCTTCGACGTGGAGTGGATGGACGAGATCGTCGAGCACCGCTCGCCGGTCTGGGACATCCCGGCCCTCGTCATGAACACGGTCGGAGCGGGGCTCGTCGGCACGACGCTCATCCCGCTCGGGATCGTCGCCGTGCTGCTGGTGTTCCGCAGGCGATGGGCCGCGCTCTACTACGCGATCGCCGCGCTGGTCAGCGTGGGCGCCACCCAGCTCGTCAAGGAGCTGGTGGGACGCGCCCGCCCGGCCGACATGCTCGTCACCAGCGACTACGGCTCCTTCCCGTCCGGCCATACCGCCAACGCGGCGACGACGGCGATGGTGCTGGCCCTGGTGTTCCCGCTGCTGTGGGTCTGGATCGCGGGCTTCCTTTATACCGTTGCGATGATGGCGAGCCGCACCTACCTCGTCGCCCACTGGCTAAGCGACACCGTCGGCGGCCTGCTGCTCGGGATCGGCGTGGCGCTCGTGGTCTGGGCTCCGCTCGCCGGCCGCCTGCGCACCGAGGCCGAGCTCCCGCACCCGCCGATCTGGATCCGCCGCACCACCTGACCGGCGCAGTTCTCTCCATGCGAGGGCTTCGAGGCCCTCAGGATCGGCGCCCGAGGAGCGCGGAGGCTCGCCGATCAGCCGAAGGCGGCGAGGGAGTCGAGCTCGTTGAAGGTGTAGACGTGCAGGCCCGCGAGGCGGTCGCCCGCCGCCGCTTCCAGGCGCGCGACGAACGCGGACGGGTCGAAGCGGCGTCCGCGGAGTAGCCCGCCGGCCACCGAGGTGCTCCGCTTCAGGAAGCCGAGCGAGGAGCCCACTCCGATCCGCGCGCCCAGCGTCAGCAGCCGCGAGCGCTCGACCGGCCCCGGCACCCCCGCCCACAGATCGGCCGTGATCCCCGTCTCGCGGAGCCGGTCGGCGTAGCGGACCACCGCGTCGACGTCGAAGCACATCTGCGTGACGATCGAGCGGATGAACGGAGCGCGCTCGCGCAGGTGCCGCTCGATGCTCTCGTCGGAGAGGTGCGGGTGGCCCTCGGGATAGCCTGCGATGTCCAGGGCCAGCCCGGGTGAGATCTCGCGGGCGTCGCGGATGAGCTCGAGGCTCGTGGAGTAGGTGCCGGCCGCCGAGGACGCGTCGCCCGAGATCACGAACGCCTCGTCGATCCCCGCCTCGCCCATCCGCTCGAGGACCCGCTCGAGTGCGGCGCGGCCCTCGACGTTCCGCGCCGCCAGGTGGGGCACCACGCGGAACCCGCGCCCGGCCAGCGCGACCGCGCAGTCCACGGTCCGCCCGGTCCCGTGCTTCGGCAGGCTGGTCACGGTCAGCGTCACCGCGGAGGGGTCCGGGAACGCCCGTGCGGCGCGCTCGCCGATGTCGTCGGCCGGGATGATCTCGAAGCGAGCGCGGGTCATCGGCCCAGCCTGCCGAAGCACGGGACCGGGCGGACCGTGGACTGCGCGGTCGCGCTGGCCGGGCGCGGGTTCCGCGTGGTGCCCCACCTGGCGGCGCGGAACGTCGAGGGCCGCGCCGCACTCGAGCGGGTCCTCGAGCGGATGGGCGAGGCGGGGATCGACGAGGCGTTCGTGATCTCGGGCGACGCGTCCTCGGCGGCCGGCACCTACTCCACGAGCCTCGAGCTCATCCGCGACGCCCGCGAGATCTCACCCGGGCTGGCCCTGGACATCCCAGCCTATCCCGAGTGCCACCCCCACCTCTCCTACGAGAGCATCAACCGGCACCTCCGCGACCGCGCTCCGTTCATCCGCTCGATCGTCACGCAGATCTGCTCCGACGTCCACGCGGTGGTCCGCTACGCCGACCGGCTCCGCGAGACGGGGATCACGGCCGATCTGTGGGCGGGGGTGCCGGGGCCGGTCGAGCGCTCGCGGCTGCTGACGCTGGGCGCGCGGATCGGAGTGGGCTCCTCGCTCGGCTTCCTGAAGCGGAGCACCTCGGTGGCCGGCGGGCTCCTCCGCGGACGCCGCTTCGACCCGTCCGCGTTCGTCGAGCGACTGGAAGCGGCGGCGGACGACCGCCTCGCGGGCCTGCACGTCTACACCTTCAACGAGCTCGACTCCCTCGCCGCCTTCGGCTGATCGGCGAGCCTCCGCGCTCCTCGGGCGCCGATCCTGAGGGCCTCGAAGCCCTCGCATGGAGAGAACTGCGCCGGTCAGGTGGTGCGGCGGATCCAGATCGGCGGGTGCGGGAGCTCGGCCTCGGTGCGCAGGCGGCCGGCGAGCGGAGCCCAGACCACGAGCGCCACGCCGATCCCGAGCAGCAGGCCGCCGACGGTGTCGCTTAGCCAGTGGGCGCCGAGGTAGGTGCGGCTCGCCATCATCGCCACGGTATCGAGGAAGCCCGCGATCCAGACCCACAGCAGCGGGAACACCAGGGCCAGCACCATCGCCGCCGTCGCCGCGTTGGCCGTATGGCCGGACGGCAAGCAGCCGTAGTCGCTGGTGACGAGCATGTCGGCCGGGCGGGCGCGTCCCACCAGCTCCTTGACGAGCTGGGTGGCGCCCACGCTGACCAGCGCGGCGATCGCGTAGTAGAGCGCGGCCCATCGCCTGCGGAACACCAGCAGCACGGCGACGATCCCGAGCGGGATGAGCGTCGTGCCGACGAGCCCCGCTCCGACCGTGTTCATGACGAGGGCCGGGATGTCCCAGACCGGCGAGCGGTGCTCGACGATCTCGTCCATCCACTCCACGTCGAAGCGGAAGGCCGAGGTGGGGCGGAAGGCGATCAGCACGGCGAGCAGCACCGTGAGCAGGATCGCGAGTGACGCGGAGATCAGCGGCCAGCGGCGGGAGACCCGGTGAGCCGCCTCCTTCGTCAGCAGCCGGGCGGCGACGTCGTCGGACGGCACCTGCTCGCGCATCCGCGCACGCTGGACGGCGTCGGGGCGCGCGGTTCCGGGCTCGGTCGACAGGCGGTCGTCGCGGTGATCCATCCGGACATGATGCCGTCACCCGGCGTTCCCCCGCTGGGGGTTGCGGGACGGCTCGGCCGACCGTTCGGAAGCCCGGCGTCCGTGCGCCGGGTTCGTGGCACGGTTCGACCGGCCGTGCGGATGCCCGGCCTTCCCCCGCGGGGGTTCGCGGCGCGGCTCAGCCGGCCGCGCGGGCCAGGCGGGCGGCGCGGAGGGCGTCGAGCCGGGTCGGCTCGGAGGAGCGGGCGAGGAGCCGCGCGGCGACGGCGCTCACGCGGGAGTCGTCCGAGGCGGAGGCCCGTTCGAGGGCGGCGGCCGCGTCGGGACCGGTGATCGAGCCGAGCGCCATCACGGCCGAGACCGCGAGCGCGGAGTCGGCGCTGCCGGCGGCCCCGTCCAGCGCGTCGACGGCAGCACGCGCGTCGTCGCCCAGGTAGCCGAGCGCGGCGGCGGCGTGACGGCGGACCGGCGCGGACCCCTCGCGGAGGGCCTGCTCCAGACCGGGGACGGCCGCGGCGCCGAAGGAGGCGAGGACGTCGGTGAGCACGTTCTGCGCCTCCGCGTCGTCGTCGCCGAGCAGGCCGAGCAGGACCGGCAGCGCGCGCTCGTCGCCGAGGCGGCCCAGCGCGAAGCGGGCCTTCGCGGCGACGGCGGGCTCGGAGTCGGCGGCCAGCGGGGCGATGTCGTCGAGCGTCGCCGGGTCGAGGATCTTGCTGAGCACGTGCAGCGCCTGCGTGCGCACCCGGGGCTCGCGGCCGAGCGCCTCGCGGGCGACGGGGACAGCGGCGGAGCCGAGGCGGCCGAGCGACCAGGTGAGCACGTCGCGGACGAAGAAGTCCGGCTCCTCCCACAGGTGCGCGGCGAGGGGCTCGGCGGTGGCGGGCTCGGCGATCTCGCCCAGGGTCATCGCCGCACGGAGGCGGACGTCGCGGTCGGGGTCGGAGAGCTCGGCGAGCAGGGCGGAGGAGTCGCGGGAGGACATGGGAGGGGACTGTAGCAGCGGCGCTCGGGAGCGGATCCAGCGAGCGCCGGAACGCCCGGGAGGAGCCGCAGGAGCGGGGCGTGCCGGACCGCCGGGACCCGGAGCCGAGCGCTCAGTCCTGCAGCGCCGGGACGCTCCTCGGCCGGACGATCAGCCAGAGTGCCAGGATCGACACGGTCGCCGTCGCCATCATCACCAGGGCCATCGGCACGGCCGAGCCGGCGCCGAAGACCCCCGAGATCGGCGACAGCAGTCCGGCGGTGCCGAAGTTGACCGCTCCGAGCAGCGACGCGGCCGTCCCCGCCTCCCGGCCGTGGTTGACCAGGCCGAGGACCTGCACGCACGGGAAGCTGAAGCCGCAGGACGCGATGAAGAACCACAGCGGGACGAGCGTGCCCCAGAGCCCCAGCCCGAGCACGTCGAAGAGGGCGATCAGGCCGGCGGAGGTGAACAGCGTCAGCGTCGTGATCGCGAGGATCCACTGCGGCCCGATCCTCCGGCTGAGGTAGGAGGACGCCTGCACGCCGAGGACGACGCCGAGCGAGTTCACGGCGAAGAGCAGCCCGTACTGCTGCGCGTCGAATCCGTAGAGACCCTGGAACAGGAACGAGGAGCTGGAGAGGTAGGTGAACAGGCCGGCGAAGGTCATGCCCCCGATCACCGCCACTCCGAGGAACACGCGGTCGCTGAGGACGGCCCGGTAGCGCTGCACGAGCGAGCGGTGCTCGCGCTCGTGGCGGGCGGCGCGGGGCCGGGTCTCGACGACGAGCAGGCCGACGGCCGCGACGACCAGCACGCCGTAGGCGGCGAGGAAGACGAAGATCCCGCGCCAGTCCATGATCAGCAGCAGCTGCGAGCCGATGACCGGCGCGAGCACGGGCGCGAGGCCCGACACCAGGGCGAGCCGGGACAGCATCCGCACCAGCGGGCGTCCGCCGAAGAGGTCGCGGACCATCGCCATCGCGACCACGCCGCCCGCCGCCGCACCGGCTCCCATCAGGAAGCGGAAGACGCCGAGCGTGACGATCTCGGGGGCGAGCGCCGCGCCGACGCAGGCCAGGACGTGCAGCGAGGTGGCCAGGAGGATCGGCAGGCGTCGGCCGACCGCGTCGCTCCAGGGGCCCACGACCAGCTGGCCGAGCGCGAAGCCGAGGGTCGTGCCGGTGAGGGTCAGCTGGACCGCCGCCTCCGACACGTTCAGCTCGCTCTGCAGCGCGGGGAACGCCGGCAGGTAGAGGTCGATCGTGAACGGCCCGAGGGCGGTCAGCGAGCCGAGGACGATCACGTAGACGAGGCGCTGGCGGGCCGTCAGGGCGTCGCCCGGGTGGCGGTGCACCGGGAGGGAGCCGGTCGGAGTCGAGGCGGGAGTGGACACGGAGTGCCTTCCTGCGCAGGGCGCAGCGGGGTGGGAGGGAGGGGTGCGGCCGGTGTCGTCCTCGGCTCGGGAGCGGACCTCGTCGGCTCCACGCCGCTCGGTCGAATCAATTCGATCACGTGTCGGACAGTGGCGCCACCCCTCGGCCCGCCGTCGGGTCAGACCGGGTGGAGCGGAGTGCCGAGCGGGTCGGCGAGCAGGCGCTCGAAGGCGAGCTCGGCTGCGCCCAGCATGAGCAGATCGGCGCCGAGCTCGGTCCGCCCGACGCGCACGGAGCCGACCGCCACCCGGAAGGGGCCGCCGCGGCCCAGGCGCTCCTCCAGGAACCCCGGCGCGACTCCGATCAGCGCCCCGAGGAAGCCGCCCAGCACCACGAGCTGCGGGTTGAACACGTTGATCACGTTGCGCAGGGCGACCGCGAGGTGCCCGAGCTGGCGCTCGACCTCGGCACGGACGGCCGGGTCCTCGGAGGCGGCGAGCGCCTCCTCCAGCCGCTCGCTCTCGTCGAGGCCGAGCACAGTGAGCAGCTCGGCGCGGCCGACCTCGGTCTCGAGGCAGCCGCCGGCGCCGCAGTGGCAGTCGATGCCCGCGCTGTTGACGAGGGTGTGGCCGATCTCCCCCGCGTACCCGTCGCTGCCGTGCAGAGCCGCGCCGCCGACGATGGCGCCTGCGCCCACTTCGCCCGCGCCGCCGTTGAGGTAGACGAGGTGCGAGACGTCGCGGCCGGCGCCGAGGACGCTCTCGGCGAGTGCACCGAGGTTGGCGTCGTTCGCCGAGAGGACGGGCAGGCCGGCGGCGTCCGCGAGCATGCGGGACATGGGCTCGTCGTCCCAGCCGAGGTGCGGGCCGACCCGGACGAGGCCGTCGGCGTCGCGGACGAGGCCGGGCACCGCGACGCCGATGCCGACCGTCCGCGTCTCCTCGGGCAGCTCGGCGAGCAGCTCGGCGACCGCCTCGGCCGCCAGACGGGCGGCGGCCTCGGCGGTGGGGACGGAGGCGGAGCGGCGGATGCGGCGGCGGACGACGGCGTCGACGCCGACCACGGCGACCGTGACGGCGTCGATCTCGGGGTTCACGGCGAGCGCGACGACTCCGGGATCGGCCTCGACGACGGGGCTCGGCCGGCCGACCTGGTTCGGCGTGGCGGGCTCGCGCTCGCGCACGATGCCGAGCTCCACCAGCTCGCCGACCAGCGCCGCGATCGTGGAGCGGTTGAGGCCGGTCAGGCGGGTCAGCTGCGAGCGGGAGCGGGGGCCGCCGCGGTGCACGAGGCGGAGGATCGCCGAGAGGTTGTGCCGCCTGACGCGGTCGAGGTTGTTGCCGCGCGTCGCGTGGTCGGGCATCCGCGGTCTCCTCTGCTTGCGGGGGTCAGCCTAGCCGGGGGCGGAGGCGGCGAGCACCGGCGTCCCGATCATGCGCCCGATGGCGCTCGAGTTCGAGGACGACCGCAGCGCC
>NZ_PSUC01000112.1:0-10417 GCF_002931635.1 Rathayibacter sp. AY2B7
CGTGAAGGCGGCCGATGGCTGACTCCCCCCGCCGCGGAGCCCCCGCACCCGACTCCGAGGCCGCCCGCGTCTACCGCCACCTCAAGGAGGTGTTCGGCGCCGACGGCCCGCGCCGCATCCGGAAGACCGTCGAGCGCGCCGAGCCCAAGGGCGACGCGATCCCGTTCGGCAAGGGCCGCGACCCGCACGACCTCGGCGACGTCCTCGACTCCCTCACCGTGAAGCTCGGCTGGACGGCGCCGCTGGCGCAGGGCGACCTGATGTCGTCGTGGACGGCGATCGCCGGCGAGGAGACCGCGAAGCACTCGACTCCGGTGGGCGTCGTCGACGGCGTGCTGACGGTCGCGTGCGAGTCCACGGCGTGGTCGACGCAGCTCCGACTGATGCGGATCGAGATCATGAACCACATCGCGGTGAACTTCCCCGACGCGGGCATCGCGTCGATCCGTTTCCAGGGCCCGGACGTCCCGAACTGGAAAAAGGGTCCCAGGTCGATTCCAGGGCGTGGTCCGCGCGACACCTACGGCTGAGGACGCATTTTCGGTCGACCGCCGATCTTTCGCCCCTCAGATCGCCGTCCAGCGCTTCGGATCGACCCGGCACGCGGTAGAATGGAGGGCCGCCGAACCGCAGTGACGCCGCCGCGCGGGCGATCTCCAGATCACCGTGCGCGTCGCGACGGACCGTCAGAGGAGAACTCCACAGCTATGACTCACGAGCCGAACGACTCCACGTCACCCGCAGCGAACGACCTGGACGCGAACGGCTCAGCAGCCCCCTCCGCTCCGCACGAGAGCATGTCGACCAAGTCGTCCGGCGACTACGGTGCGAACCAGATCCAGGTCCTCGAGGGCCTCGAGGCGGTCCGCAAGCGCCCCGGCATGTACATCGGATCCACGGGTCCGCGCGGTCTGCACCACCTGGTCTACGAGATCGTCGACAACGCCGTCGACGAAGCGCTCGCGGGCTACTGCGACAACATCGAGATCCTGATGCGCGCCGACGGAGGCGTCACCGTCTCCGACAACGGCCGCGGCATCCCGGTCGACATGCACCCGACCGAGGGCATCTCCACGGTCGAGCTGGTCCTCACCGTGCTGCACGCCGGCGGCAAGTTCGGCGGAGGCGGCTACGCGGTCTCCGGCGGCCTGCACGGCGTCGGCTCCTCCGTGGTCAACGCGCTCTCGACGCGCCTCGACGTCGAGGTCAAGCGCCAGGGCGCCGTGTACCGGATGAGCTTCACCGACGGAGTGCCGGACGCCCCGCTCGAGAAGGGCGAGGCCAGCGACGAGACCGGCACGACGATCACCTTCTGGCCCAACGCCGGCATCTTCGAGACGGTCGAGTTCGACTACGAGACCCTGCGCGCGCGCTTCCAGCAGATGGCGTTCCTCAATAAGGGCCTGCGCATCGCGCTGACCGACCAGAACGAGGTCGAGTTCGAGGGGGAAGGCGAGAACGAGACCGAGGGCGACCGTACCGACGTCTTCCACTACGAGAAGGGCCTCGTCGACTACGTCGAGTACATCAACTCGCTGAAGAAGTCGGACCTCGTGCACTCCGAGATCATCGACTTCGAGTCCGAGGACACCGAGCGCCGCATCTCGCTCGAGGTCGCGATGCAGTGGACCACGGCCTACACCGAGAGCGTCCACACCTACGCGAACACCATCAACACCCACGAGGGCGGCACCCACGAGGAGGGCTTCCGCGCCGCGTTGACCACCCTGGTCAACCGCTACGCGCGCGCGAACAACCTGCTCAAGGAGAAGGACGAGAACCTCTCGGGCGACGACATCCGCGAGGGCCTCACCGCCGTCGTGTCGATCAAGCTCGGCGAGCCGCAGTTCGAGGGCCAGACCAAGACGAAGCTCGGCAACACCGAGGCGAAGGCGTTCGTGCAGCGCGTGGCCGGCGAGCAGCTGGCCGACTGGTTCGACCGCAACCCGAGCCAGGCCAAGGACATCATCCGCAAGGCGATCCAGGCGGCCTCGGCCCGCATGGCGGCGCGCAAGGCGCGCGAGACCGCCCGCCGCAAGGGCCTGCTCGAGGGCGGCGGCATGCCGGGCAAGCTCAAGGACTGCCAGTCCAAGGACCCGTCGATCTCCGAGATCTTCATCGTCGAGGGCGACTCGGCGGGCGGATCCGCGGTGCAGGGCCGCAACCCCGAGACGCAGGCGATCCTCCCCCTCCGCGGCAAGATCCTCAACGTCGAGAAGGCGCGGCTCGACCGCGCTCTCGGCAACAACGAGGTCCAGGCGATGATCACGGCGTTCGGCGCCGGCATCGGCGAGGACTTCAACCCCGACAAGGCGCGGTACCACAAGATCATCCTGATGGCCGACGCCGACGTCGACGGCCAGCACATCACGACGCTGCTGCTGACGCTCCTCTTCCGCTACATGCGCCCGCTGATCGACCTCGGCTACGTCTACCTCGCGCAGCCGCCGCTGTATCGCCTCAAATGGTCGAACTCCCCGCACGAGTACGTCTACAGCGACCGCGAGCGCGACGCCCTGATCGCGCACGGCTCGGCGACCAACAAGCGCATGCCCAAGGAGAACGGCATCCAGCGCTACAAGGGCCTCGGCGAGATGGACTACAAGGAGCTGTGGGAGACCACGATGGACCCCGCCACGCGGACCCTCCTCCAGGTCACGCTCGACGACGCGGCCGCGGCCGACGAGATCTTCTCCACCCTCATGGGCGAGGACGTCGAGTCCCGCCGCTCCTTCATCCAGAAGAATGCGAAGGATGTCCGCTTCCTCGACATCTAGTGGTCGAGGAAGCGGACGTCCTTCGAGAGGCGGCGGCCGGGCGGTCCAGTGGACCGTCCTCGCGACCACCTCGAACACGTGACGGCGGCCCTCGATGGGCCGCATCCTCGACCAGAACGCGACAGAGGCCCTCACCGGCCCGCACACCGACGACACACCTGACACCCAGCGCGACCGCCGCCCCCGCTCCTCCGGGGCACGGACCCACCTGAGAGACCAGAGACCATGGCAGAAGAACCCACCACCCCCACCGGCCCGGACGAGAGCGACGACATCGTCACCGAGACCGGTGTGGTGATACACGGTCACGACAAGATCGAGCCGGTCGACCTGCAGCTCGAGATGCAGCGCTCCTACCTCGACTACGCGATGAGCGTCATCGTCGGGCGCGCCCTGCCGGAGGTGCGCGACGGCCTGAAGCCCGTGCACCGGCGCGTGATCTACGCCATGTACGACGGCGGCTACCGTCCCGACAAGGCGTTCTCGAAGTGCTCGCGCGTCGTCGGCGACGTGATGGGCCAGTTCCACCCGCACGGCGACTCCGCGATCTACGACGCGCTGGTCCGCCTGGTGCAGCCGTGGAGCCTCCGCTACCCGCTCGCGCTCGGTCAGGGAAACTTCGGCTCCCCCGGCAACGACGGCGCGGCCGCCCCCCGGTACACCGAGACCAAGATGGCGCCGCTCGCGCTCGAGATGGTCCGCGACATCGACAAGAACACCGTCGACTTCCAGGACAACTACGACGGCCGCACGCGCGAGCCGGCGATCCTGCCGGCCCGGTTCCCGAACCTGCTCGTCAACGGCTCCGTCGGCATCGCGGTCGGCATGGCGACCAACATCCCGCCGCACAACCTGCGCGAGGTCGCCGCCGGCGCCAAGTGGGCGCTCGAGAACCCCGACGCGACGCGCGAGGAGCTCCTCGAGGCGCTGCTGCAGCGGATCAAGGGACCCGACTTCCCCACCGGTGCGCAGATCCTCGGCGTCCGCGGCATCCAGGACGCGTACCGCACCGGCCGCGGCTCCATCACGATGCGCGCCGTCGTCTCCATCGAGGAGATCCAGGGCCGCACCTGCCTCGTCGTCACCGAGCTGCCGTACCAGGTGAACCCGGACAACCTGGCGATCAAGATCGCCGAGCTGGTCAAGGACGGGCGCGTCTCGGGCATCGCCGACATCCGCGACGAGACCTCCGGTCGCACCGGCCAGCGCCTCGTCGTCGTCCTCAAGCGCGACGCCGTGGCGAAGGTGGTGCTGAACAACCTCTACAAGCACACGCCGCTGCAGGAGAACTTCGGCGCGAACATGCTCGCGATCGTCGACGGCATCCCGCGCACGCTGTCGCTCGACGGCTTCATCCGCGCATGGGTCGACCACCAGGTCGAGGTCATCGTGCGCCGCACCCAGTACCTCCTCGACGAGGCGGAGGCGCGGATCCACATCCTGCGCGGCTACCTCAAGGCGCTCGACGCGCTCAACGAGGTCATCGCCCTCATCCGCCGCTCCCCCACCGTGGAGGAGGCGCGCGACGGCCTGATGGAGCTGCTCGACATCGACGAGGTGCAGTCCCGCGCCATCCTCGACATGCAGCTGCGCCGCCTCGCGGCCCTCGAGCGCCAGAAGATCATCGACGAGCACGACCGGATCCAGGCCGAGATCGAGGACTACAAGTCGATCCTCGCGAGCCCGGAGCGTCAGCGCACGATCATCTCGGACGAGCTCGACGAGATCGTCGACCGCTTCGGCGACGACCGCCGCACCGAGATCCTCTTCGGGTTCGACGGCGACATGAGCGTCGAGGATCTGATTCCCGAGGAGGAGATGGTCGTCACCGTCACCCGCGGCGGCTACCTCAAGCGCACCCGGAGCGACTCCTACCGGGCCCAGCACCGCGGCGGCCGCGGCGTGCGCGGCGCGCAGCTGAAGGCCGACGACATCGTCGAGCACTTCTTCGTCACCACCACGCACCACTGGCTGCTGTTCTTCACGAACACCGGCCGCGTGTACCGCGCCAAGACCTACGAGCTGCAGGAGGCCGGCCGCGACGCCAAGGGCCAGCACATCGCGAACCTGCTCGCGCTCGAGCCGGGGGAGCAGATCGCGCAGATCCTCGACATCCGCGACTACGAGGCGGCCCGCTACCTCGTGCTCGCCACGCGCGACGGCCTCGTGAAGAAGACGGCCCTCTCGGAGTACGACACGAACCGCTCCGGCGGCATCATCGCGATCAAGCTGCGCGACGGCGACGAGCTCGTCTCGGCGCTCCTGGTCGAGGAGGACAGCGACGTGCTGCTGGTCTCCCGCAAGGGCATGTCGATCCGCTTCACCGCGTCGGACGAGGCGCTGCGTCCGATGGGCCGCTCCACCTCCGGAGTCCGCGGCATGTCGTTCCGCGGGGAGGACCGCCTCCTCGACGCGAACGTCGTCAGCGACGAGGGCTTCGTGTTCGTGGTCACCGAGGGCGGCTACGCCAAGCGCACCGCCGTCGACCAGTACCGCCTCCAGGGACGAGGCGGGCTGGGCATCAAGGTGGCCAAGCTGGAAGAGAAGCGCGGCGACCTCGTGGGCGCCATCATCACCGGAGAGGACGACGAGGTGCTCGTCGTCCTCGCCAGCGGCAAGGTGGTACGCTCTGCGGTGGCCGAGGTACCGGCCAAGGGTCGCGACACCATGGGAGTCGTCTTCGCACGATTCGCTGAGGACGACCGCATCATCGCACTCGCCAAGAACACCGAACGCAATCTCGACGCCCAGGACGAGGATCCCGACGCCGCGGCGCCGGCCGAGTCCGCTCCGGTGTCGGAGGAGGATGGGTCCGTAGATGAGTAGCACCGTCGCCGAGAAGCTCGCCAGGAAGTCCGCGAAGAGCCCGGCGGCGAAGCAGGTCCGCCTGAAGCTCGTCTACGTCGACTTCTGGTCGGCCGTGAAGCTCTCGTTCCTGCTGGGCCTGACGCTCGCGATCATCACGATCGTCGTCGTCTACCTGGTCTACACGGTCCTGGCCCAGACGGGCGTGTTCGACGAGGTCAACGGCCTCGTGCAGGACATCGCCGGTGCCGAGGCGTTCGACCTCAACACGATCATCTCGCTGCCGCAGGTCATGGGCTTCGCGATCGTCGTCGCGGTGCTGAACACCATCGTCACCACCGCGCTCGGCGCGATCGTGGCGCTGCTGTACAACCTCAGCGTCAAGATCACCGGCGGCCTCCTGGTGGGCTTCACCAACCAGTAGGGCGCACGGTCCGGCCGATTGGGATTCCTGCTCGATGTCGGGTAGAGTCTCCTCTGGCCATTCCGGGGGTATAGCTCAGGCGGTTAGAGCGCTTCACTGATAATGAAGAGGTCCCAGGTTCAAGTCCTGGTACCCCCACCCGGTCCGAACGGCCCGTCACCTCGCGGTGGCGGGCCGTTCGACTCTCGGAGACGGATCGCCCCGTCTCCGGCCCGGGGCCTTAGCTCAGTTGGTAGAGCGCCTGCTTTGCAAGCAGGATGTCAGGAGTTCGAATCTCCTAGGCTCCACACTTCCTCCCCTCTCGCGGGCGCTCCCCCTTCGCCGGCCCTTCCGGTCCACCGGCCGACATCCGGGGTGGTCCCGCGTGTCGGCACTTCCGTCGGCGCGATCGCCGGAGGGCTCTCCTGTCGCCCGTCGTGCGGTCCCGCGATCGAGGTCGCCACTCGGACGGCCGAGCCGCCCGCTCAGCGGTCCACGCAGGCGAGGCCGAGGAACTGCTGGACCGAGAGGGTCTCGGACGTGCCGTCGCGGATGTCGCCGACGATGATCTCGCCGACGGAGAGCGTGTCGAACTGCTCGGCCGTGAAGACGACCGGGCGGGCGAGCACGGAGCGGTCGGTCGCGTAGGCGCCCAGCGCGAGGTCGACGCCGAGCGGGAACCGCTCGATCACCGTGTCGGCAGGCCAGACCGTGGATCCGGAGAGGTCGGTCGCGCCCAGCTGCGTGACCGGTGACGGGGAGACCCAGCGGGTGACCCTCCGCAGCCCGTCGCCGATGGTCAGGGGGGCGGAGTCGGAGGCGGCGAGGTCGAGGCCGTCGACGGACCCCGAGCACACGACGACGACGCCGAGGACCTCGCCCCGCTCGCCGCCCCGTCCGAGCCCGACCGCGGCCGTGGTCACCGGCTCCTCGGAGGCGCACCCCGAGAGCGCCAGGCCGCCGAGCAGCACGACGGTGCTCGCGAGCGCGGCGCGACGGTGCATGGGTCCTCCCGCGGCCACCCTACGCGGGCAGGGCGAGGGCCAGAGCGGCGAGAGCCTGCGGGAGGGAGGGGGCGCCCTCCGCTCGGAAGACCACCTCTCCGGCCGTGTCCCGCACGACGACCGTGGGGGTCGAGCGGATGCCGGCGGCCTCGGCCTCGACGGGGTGGAAGGCCACGTCGCGCTCGCGGATCTCGGCGGCGGGGACGAGCTCCGCGGCGCGCTCCAGCACCGACCGCGCGGCATGGCAGGCGCCGCAGAAGGCGGAGGTGTAGAGCTCGACGATCACGACGAAGGGAACACCGGGGCGCGGCCGGGGATTCCCGGGCACCGTCAGCGGAGGAGCCAGGCCTCGTTCATGGTGAGGGCCGCGTCGACGAGCTCGACGCGCTCCAGCTCCTCGACGTCGCTCAGGGGGAACCAGGCGGCGGCGTCCGTGGAGCCGTCTACCTCGTGCGTGAGCTCGCCGCCCACGATGCGGGCGCGGTAGACGACGCGGATGGCGTGCAGGGGGCCGGCCTCGGGATCGCTGCGGCGGTGCGCGGGGATCACGTGCGAGTCCACGCCGATGAGGGCCTCGAGCTCGGCACGGTAGCCCGTCTCCTCGAAGATCTCGCGGACCGCGGCGTCGGCGGGCGACTCGCCCTCGTCGATCCCGCCGCCCGGAAGCGTCCAGGCCGACCACGGTCCCTGGCTCCAGTGCGCGAGCAGCATCCGCTCACCGTCGATGATCACGCCGTACGCGGCGACCCGGATGTCCACCGCAGAAGCCTAACCCGGGCATGCGAAGGAGCCGGACCCCCTGAGGGGCCCGGCTCCAGCGACGAGAACGTCAGGAAGCGGTCGAGGCCGCGTTCTGCGCGGCGCTCTGCGGCTCGTCCTCGGCGACCCACAGCTCGTCGTCGGCGCGGAACGTCTGCCAGACGGCGTAGCCGATGCCGCCGACCGCGACCAGCGCGGCGCCGATCGCGAAGACCGTGCCGACCTTGCTCTTCTTCTTCGGGGGAGTGGTGAGCTCCTCCCAGCGCGCCTTCGAGATCTCGGCGAGCTTCGCGCGGTTCTTCGAGTCCTTGGCGGCCTCGAAGGCGGCGGCGGCCGTGCCGCCCACAGCGGCGAAGGTCGGGACGACCTTGTGCTTGTAGGCGTTGCGGGCCGAGGAGTAGGTGCCCTCGACGGCCGAGACGCCGTTGTCGTAGACCGGCTTGACGCGCGAGTCGTACGTGTCCTTCACGAAGGGGACGAGCTCCTTCTTGGCGTACTTCGACGCGTGGCGGCGGCTCTTCTCGAGCACGGAGGCCGCGTGCGCCAGCACCTCCTGCTGCTCGCCCCAGACCGCCTCGGCGTTCTTGCGAAGACGCTTGAGGTCCTTCTTGTGCTTACGTGACAGACCCATGTTGGTCCTCCATCGGCTACGAGCAGCGAACGCCTCAATACTGCCACTCATCGATCCGCGTCCGCATCGCGCACCCAGCGCATTGACACCGGGCGTTGCAGGGGCCTACAGACGCGCTGTGCGAGAATCCGAGCATGCCTTTGCACACCGCAGTCGCGACGTTCCACACCAACAAGGGCGACATCGTCGTCAACCTCTACGGGAACCACGCTCCCAAGACGGTCCGCAACTTCGTCGGTCTCGCGACCGGCGACATCGAGTGGACCCACCCCGCCACGGGCGCGAAGACGAAGGAGCCGCTCTACAACGGCACCGTCTTCCACCGCATCATCCCCGACTTCATGCTCCAGGGCGGCGACCCGCTCGGCCAGGGCATCGGCGGCCCGGGGTACCAGTTCGACGACGAGATCAACTCGGAGCTCGACTTCACCCAGCCCTACATCCTCGCGATGGCGAACGCCGGCAAGCAGGCGGGCCGCGGCACCAACGGCTCGCAGTTCTTCATCACCGTGGCGCCGACCACCTGGCTCCAGGGCAAGCACACCATCTTCGGCGCCGTCGCCGACGAGGAGTCGAAGAAGCTCGTGCAGTCGCTCTCGGCGGTCCCCACCGACGGCCGTGACAAGCCGCTCGAGGACGTCGTGATCGAGAGCGTCGAGATCACCGAGGTCTGATCGCCTCATCCACCACTCATTCGAGGGCCGGGTCCGTCAGGGCCCGGCCCTCGTTCTCCCCGGAGGCACGTCCGTGACCCAGGTCCCGCCGAGCAGCACCTACTCCTGCTACCGACACCCCGACCGGCAGAGCTTCGTGCGCTGCCAGCGGTGCGGCCGCACCATCTGCGGCGAGTGCCAGACGCCCGCTCCGGTCGGCGTGATCTGCCCGGACGACATGGCGCAGCAGCGCGCCACCGCGCCGCGCACCCGCGGTCCCCTCCTCTCCCGCGTGCGGGCCATGACCCGCGCCGACCAGCCGACGGTGACCTACGCGATCATCGCGCTCTGCATCGTGCTGTGGATCGTCGAGATCCTCCCCTTCGTCGGCGGGCCGGCGGTCAACGCGCTCCTGTACGCCCCTGCCTACACGCTCCCCGGCTTCGGCGCCGGTTTCGAGCCGTGGCGGATGCTCACCTCGGTGTTCCTCCACAGCACGTCGCTCTTCATCGTCATCCCGTTCCACCTGGTGCTGAACATGTACACGCTGTGGGTGTTCGGCATGGTGCTCGAGCGGATGCTGGGCCGCGGGCGCTACCTCACCCTCTTCCTCCTGAGCGGTTTCGCCGGGTCGGTGGGCGTCCTGCTCCTCGCGAACCCGCTGACCCCGGTGATCGGCGCCTCCGGTGCGATCTTCGGGCTGATGGGCGCGTACCTGGTGATCCTCCGGCATCTGGGCGGTCAGGCGTCGCAGCTGCTGGTGCTGGTCGGACTGAACCTCGTCATCGGCTTCCTGCCCGGGATGAACGTGGCGTGGCAGGCGCATGTCGGCGGTCTGGTGGCCGGCGCGCTCATCGGGCTGGTCTTCACGAAGACCCGGCAGCGCGCCCAGCGCCGCACGCAGAACCTCCTCGTCGGGCTCATCGGAGTCGGACTGGTGGCGATCACCGCGGGCGCCTACGTCCTCGGCTGATCCCGTCCCCTTCCGCAGCGGCGGGTCCGGCAGTGCCTCGCGCACTCCCGGGCCCGCCGCTTCGTCGTTCCCGCGGCGACCGTCTCCACCGCTGTCCACAGGTGCTCTCAACAGGTGGGGAGGAAGTTATCCACAGAGTTGTTAACACTGGGGAGAACGTTCCCGGTGTCCTCCTCGGGAGGACGATCCGGGGATGGCGGCGCGTCCGAGGACCGGCGGACTGGTGCGGATCGGGGCCCTCCTCGCCTTGAGCAGGCCAGCTCGGACGGGACCGCGGGGTTCTCCACAGGAGATTCCACAGCTGGGGATAATTACAGCGGTGTAGTTCTCCGGCGGACGGCCACCAGGGCCGTCGCCTCACGGTCGTCGTCGCGGTGCAGCGAGGTGGCGAACCCGGCCGCCTGGAACGCGG
>NZ_PSUC01000113.1:0-10405 GCF_002931635.1 Rathayibacter sp. AY2B7
CTCCGAGGCCCGGACGGCCGCCGCGACCGCGACCAGCCGCTCCGGAGGGACTGCGGGGGCCGGCGCCGCCGCGACCGTGAAGCGCAGCGCATCGGCTCGGGGCCGGAGCCGGGCGGGCAGGACCTGCCGCACCGTCGCCAGCGCGCGGGCCGACGCCTCCTCGAGCCCCGCGACCGGCGCGCGCAGGGCGGCGGTGAGGGCGAGCACCTGCTCGTCGTCGAAGAGCAGCGGCGGGAGCTCGGCGCCGGCCTCGAGCCGGTACCCGCCGTCGGGGCCCTTCGCCGCGTCGATCCGGTAGCCCATCGTGCGGAGCCGGTCGACGTCGCGGCGCACCGTGCGCGGCGCGATCCCCAGGCGCTCGGCGAGCACTCCGCCCGGCCAGTCGCGGCGGGTCTGCAGGAGGGAGAGGAGCAGGAGGAGCCGCTCGGTCGTCGTGGGCACGTCCCGAGGGTATTCCGAGAAGAGGACCGTTACCGTCCTCTTCTCCTGGGAGCGTCGGGGCACCGGGTGATCGACCCGGCACGACTGCGAGGAGCGCACCATGAGCATCACCACGACGACCCACCTCAACTTCCGCGGGCAGGCCCGCGAGGCGCTGGAGTTCTACGCCTCGGTCACGGGAGGCCGGCTCGACGCGATGTCCTACGCGGACGCGAACGCTGTCACCGCGCCCGACGAGGCCGACCAGCTGATGTGGGGCCAGGTCGTCTCCGAGGCCGGCGTCCGCGTCATGGCGTACGACGTCCCCGCGCACACGGCTTACGACCCGGGCACGATCCCGGTGTTCGTGTCGCTGCGCGGCTCCGACGCCGACGAGCTGCACCGCCTCTGGGACGGCCTCTCGGAGGGGGCGGCGGTCGTCGTGCCCCTGGCCCCGGCGGCCTGGTCGCCCCTCTACGGGATGCTGCGCGATCGCTTCGGAGTGACGTTCGTCGTCGACCTCGAGGTCGCCTGGGGCTGAGGCCCGCGGGCTCGGCGGCGGGGCGCGTTGCACTGCGGACGCGCCGGCCGCCGACTCGGTACGCTCAGCACCGGATCCGGTCGGAGGGACGCTGCATGCTGGAGACGATCTCCGAGGCCCTCTCGCTGGTCACCCTCCCCCTCGGCGTGCTGTTCCTGCTCGCCGCGTTCGTCGCGGCGCTGATCGACGGACGCTGGCTGACGACGACCGCCTACCTCGAGGAGGGGCCGCCCCTCGCGCTGCACTGGGTGACCCGGGCCGGCGAGGTGCGATCGCGTCCGCTGTCCGCCGGGGACCCGCTGACGCCGACGCGGTCGGACCAGCGGGAGGTGTACTACCGCGAGGAGGATCCGCACCGCATCCGCCTGCACCGGTGGAGCGACGCGGTGCGGGCCCTGCGCCTGACCGGCCTGATCCTGCTCGGGGCGGGCGTCGTCCTCGGGATCCTGTCGACGGCGCTGGCGGTCCTCGCCTAGGCGGCGCTCCGTGCGCGAGGATCGGACCCGTGGATGCGGAACGGGTTCTCGGTGACGGTCGGGCCGACGGGGTGTGGTGCCGGCTCGGGGAGCCGCTGACGGTCGCGCAGATCGCGCACGGCGGACCCGCGTGGCTGTGCCTGGACGCGCAGCACGGCGCGTTCGACGACGCCGCGGTCCTCGCCTCCCTGCGCGCGCTCGGCGCCGTGAGCGGGAGGCCGCCCGTCGGCGTCCGGGTCGCCGGGCTCTCCGACGCCCTGATCGGCAGGGCGCTCGACGCCGGAGCGGACATCGTGGTCGTCCCGATGATCGAGACGGTCGAGGAGGCGCTCGCGGCCGTCCGCGCCGCGCACTACCCGCCGCTCGGCCGCCGCAGCTGGGGGCCGATGTCCGATCTCTGGGGCGCCGCTCCCCCGCCGGCCGCCGAGGCGCGCACCGCGCTCTGGGTCATGATCGAGACGCAGGCCGGCCTCGACGCCGTCGATCGGATCCTCGCGGTGCCGGGCGTGAGCGGAGTCTTCGTCGGCCCGTTCGACCTCGCGATCGGCCTCGGACGGGACCTGTCCGACCTGCTCGCCGCGGACGGACCGGACGACCCGCTGCCGAGGATCGCCGCGGCGGCCCGGCGCGCGGGCAAGGGCGCCGGGGCCTACGCGGGCGACCGCGAGCGCGCCGGGCTGCTGCGAGCGCTCGGCTTCCCGAGGGTCGCGGTCGCGACGGATCAGTCGCTGATCGCGCTCGGCACCGCGGCGGCGCTCGACGCGGACACCGCCGACTCCGACTGCTGAGCCCGAAGCCGGGTACGGGGCCGGCCGCCGGTCACCGGCGAGCGCTCCCGCCGGGGGGATGCACGGGCTCCGGCGGCTCGGGGACGAAGCGGAGGCCGCCGGCGGAGTTCGCGAGATCGGTGAGCGCCGAGATCCAGGCGGGGTTGATGCGGGGCATGCGGCCGCCGGCGTAGGTGTAGCGGAGCGTGTGCGAGGGGTGCAGCCAGATCGCGCGGCGGCCGTCGCTCATCCCGTTCTCGTCGCGCCAGGTGAGCAGGCACGACTCCCCCCGGCGCAGCTTCGCGGTGAGGACGATCTGCAGGTGGGCGAGCACCCGTTCCTCGACGTCGATCTCGACCGATCCGTCGTAGTGCAGCTTCCCCCTCGGCGTCTCCCGGCCTCGTCCTCGGAGGACGGGCGCGCCTCCGGCCCACCATCCTCGGGCGTCGTCCAGTGACCAGTTCGGGGCGGCGACAACCAGCGGATCAGCTGGTACCCGCCGGGCTCAGGCCGACGGGGCTCAGGCCGGCGGGTTCGCCGCCATGAAGTCGCGCATCGGCAGCAGGTTCTGGAGGGGCGCGAAGTACCCGAAGCGGGGCAGGTCGAAGACCACTCCCGCGACTCCGGAGGATGCCATCGCCGCGATCCACTCGAGCGCGGCCGGCATCGGCACCTTCAGCACGCGCGACGCGTCCTCGTCGGAGAGGCCGGCGTGCAGCGCCCCGGCGCGCGCCCGCTCCCCCGTGGTGAAGGCGAAGACCATCGGCCCCGACTCCAGGCCGCCGACGAAGGGGCTGGGCGCGTCGTCCGGCCCCCGCGCGATGAAGCACCACATCGGCAGGGCGTAGACGCTGCGCCAGAGCGCGTCCATCGCGGCGAAGCTCTCGGGGTCGGCGCGCAGGGCCTCCGCCCGGGCGTCGATCTCCTCGGTCTGGTCCATGGGGCTCCCCTCGGCGCCGGCGATCGGCGCGGACCTCCACGCTAACGAGGCTCCCGCTGGGCCGCACCCGCGATCGATCCGTCAGCAGCGGCCTGTCCCCGCGGCGGGCACGGGCCGCGGGCGACGGATCGGCGCGGCGGCGGCCCGCTCAGGCCGTCGCGTGCAGCGCGGCGTACGCGCCGCCCGTCGCGAGCAGCTCATCGTGCGTCCCCTGCTCCACGACGCGCCCCTCGCTGAGCACCACGATCCGGTCGGCCGTGCGGACGGTGCTCAGGCGGTGGGCGACGATCAGCGTCGTGCGCCCCTCGCGCAGCCGGTCGAGGGCGAGCCGGACCTCGCGCTCGGTGCGCGGATCGAGTGCGGCGGTCGCCTCGTCGAGCACGAGCAGACGGGGGTCGCGGATCAGGGCCCGCGCGATCGCGAGGCGCTGGCGCTGGCCTCCCGACAGCAGGGCGCCCCGCTCCCCTACGACCGTGTCCCAGCCGTCGGGCAGCTCGAGGACGAACTCCGCGTTCGCCGCCCGCAGCGCCGCCTCGAGCCGGTGGTCGTCAGCGTCCCCTGTCCCGTAGAGCACGTTGTCGCGGATGCTGCCGCGGAAGAGCACCGACTCCTGCGGCACGACCGAGACGAAGCGGCGGGCCGTGCGCATGTCGAGGGCGGCGATGTCACGGCCGTCGAGCAGTACTCGGCCCTGCGAGGGGCGGACGAATCCGAGGACCACCCGGGTCAGCGTCGACTTCCCCGAGCCGGAGGGGCCGACGAAGGCCACGGTCTCCCCCGGGGCGATCCGGAGCGACACGTCGTGCAGCACGCGCCGGTCGCCGTAGTCGACGCTCACCCGGTCGAGCTCGACTCCTCCGGCGAGGGCGTCGACGACCGGCTCGCCCTCGTTGTGCTCCACGTCGGGGTCTGCCAGGACCTCGGCGATCGAGCGGCGCGACTCGAGGCCGCGGGTGACCAGCGGAGCAGTCTGGAACGCCGCCGTGATCGTCCCGGTGAGCAGCGCGAAGTAGGAGCTCAGCAGCACGACCTCGCCGACCGTCACCGGCAGGACGCCCGTCATCGCGATGACGGCTGCGCCGAAGAGCGAGCCGAGCGTGATGAGCTGGTAGCTGCTCCACGACAGCGCCCCGAAGCGCCCGTTCAGGCGGTCGAGGGCGACGCCCGCCCGCTCGACGCGGCGGGCGGCCTCCACCACCCGCTGGACCGAGACCTTCTCGAGGCCGTGGGCGCGGGTGACCTCGAGGAGCGCGGACATCTCGCCGACGGTGCCGGACATCGTCTCGACGTGGCGCCGGAACGCCTCGTTGCCGGCCGCTGTCCGCCGACGGAGCCAGAGCACGAGTGCGGCCGCGAGCGGGACGGTCAGCGCGAACACCAGCAGGAACTGCGGCACCCTCGTGCCCGTCGCCACTCCGGCTCCGACGAGCACCACCAGCGCTGTCAGCACCGGCCCGAAGGCCTGCTGCAGCATCAGCTCGAGGTTCTCGACGTCGCGCACCACCTTCGTCTGGGCGATGGAGGCGCTGCCTCGCGAGTGGTAGTCGAGCGAGAGGCTCTGCAGCCGCTCGGCGAGCGCCTCCCGCAGCCGCAGGCCCAGCGCGCGGACGGCGGACGAGGAGAGCCGCACGTAGACCGCGTTCGCCCCGATGTTCGCGAGGATCGTCGCCGCGGCGGCCGCGGCCGGCACGACGAGCGCCGACGGCGACCGGCCGTCGACGAGGGCGTCGACCACGGCGGCGGTGACGAGCGGCAGGATCCACAGCGGGCTGTCCTTGACGACGTAGGCGAGCGCCGCCCCGACGACCCGGTGCCGCGACGGGCGCAGGGCCGAGCGGAGCGGATGCTCGGAGGAGATGCCGCTCACGGCACGAGGGCGGGCTCGCGCGCCGCCGCCGTCGATCGGAGGATCAGGGCGGCCGCGCCGATCAGAGGCCCCTCCCCGCCGAGCCCGGACGGGCGGACGTCGAGACCGCGGGCGTAGTCCAGGACCGCGTGCTCCCGGGCGCTCGCCAGCACGAGGTGGAGGTAGTCGCGGGTCACGCCCGCGAAGCCGCCGCCGACGGCGAAGTCGTGCACGTCGAGCAGGGTCGCCGCGCCCGCGATCGCCGTGCCGACGGCCTCGGCGGAGCGGCGGACCGCGGACAGGGCCACGGCGTCGCCGTCCGCGGCCGCGCGCCCGAGCTCCTCCCCGGTGCTCCCGGCGAAGCCCCGGCGCCGGGCCCAGGCGACGGTGCTCGGTCCGGAGGCGATGCTCTCGAGCGTCCCGTCGCTCCCCTCCTCGGGGTCGGCGTCGGCGACGTGGACCTGGCCCAGGTGGCCGGCGTTGCCGGAGCGGCCCGCCAGCACCCGGCCGTCGAGGACGATCCCGCCGCCGATCCCGGTCGACACGACGAGGCTCACCGAGGAGACGGCGCCCCGGTTGGCCCCGTACCAGTGCTCGGCGAGGGCGATGCAGGTCCCGTCGAGGCGCAGCTCGACCGGCCGACCGGGCACGAGCCGCTCGAGCGCCTCCCGGAGCGGGACGCCGTGGAGCAGCGGGAGGTTCTTCGGTCGGATCCGGCCGCCGTCGAGGTCGATCGGCCCCGCGGATCCGGCGCCGACGCCGACGACGTCCGCCCCGGCCGTCGAGGCGGCGACGCACTCCGCGAGCGCCCGCTCGAACTCCTCAGGAGTCAGGGCGGGGCCGGTCGCGCGCCGGTGCCGCGTGCCGGGCACGAGCCCGCCCCCGGCGTCGACGAGGGCGGTCTCGATCTTCGTGCCGCCGACGTCGACGGCCAGGGCGGGCTGCGTGCTCACCGCGGATCAGGCCCAGTCGGCGACGAGCTGGTTGGCCGTGCGCAGCACGCTCGGCGACACCAGCGCCTCGGTGTCGAGACCGGAGCCGCGCACCGTGAAGACGACGCTCTCGCCCGGCAGCAGCGTGACCAGCTGGTCGTCGACGACGGCGGACGGGTCCACCTTGTCGACCAGGAGGGTGACGTCGCGCACGAGGTTCTCGGCGGTGACGGTCACCTGCACTCCGCCCTCGACGGGGGCGGCGCTCGTGCGCAGGCGCGCGGCCTCCAGGGCGGAGTCGCGGTACTCGGCGAAGAACCAGAACGCGCGCGTCCCGGCGAAGTCGACGACGAGCAGCTCGGCGGCGGCGTCCTCGGGCGTCGCCACGCCGGACCCGATCGGCAGGGTGCGCACCGAGCGCGCCCCGACCGCGAGCTCCTGCCGCTCCTCCGCCAGCACCGTCCCGTCGAACGCCAGGCGGCGCACGACGCACTCGCCGGCCCACTCCTCGGGGGAGTCGCCCACGGCGACCACGGCGAGCCCCTCCCCGCGCGGCTGCACGGTGAGCAGACGGTCCTCGAAGACGTGCTTGAGCGCGTAGAGGAGCGGCTTGGCGGTGCCGTCGCCGTCCACCGCGGCCCACGAGGTGACCGGCCAGCAGTCGTTGAGCTGCCAGACGATCGAGCCCATGCAGCGCGGGCTCTCGGAGCGCTGGTGCTCGATCGCGAGCGTCACCGCGAGCGCCTGGTTGAGCGACATCGCCCAGTGCCAGTCCTCCGTGTCGTCGGGCAGCGGGAGGTGAGCGACGAGACCGTCGGTCAGCTTGTCGTTGCCGTCGGTCGCCTTCTGGTGGTGGATCATCCCGGGCGACTCGGGAGTCAGCGGCGAGTCCGAGATCGAGCGCTGGATGGTCGACCACGACGCCGGCCCCTGCCAGCCGAACTCGGCGACGAATCGCGCGTGGGCGTCCCGGTAGGCGGGGTAGTCGACGCGGTTCCACAGCTCCCAGAGGTGCACGGAGCCGTGGTCGAGGTCGTTCGCGAAGATCTGCGGGTCGCCCGACCAGGGGCTCCCGGGCGTGTACGAGCGCGCCGGGTCGAGCTCGGCGACCAAGCGCGGGAGCAGATCGAGGTAGTAGCCCAGGCCCCAAGTGCGGCCCTGGAGGCGCTTCTCCCAGCCCCACTCCTCGAAGCCCCAGATGTTCTCGTTGTTGCCGTTCCAGAGCGCGAGGCTCGGGTGCGGCATGATCCGCGTGACGTTGTCGCGGACCTCCGCCTCGACCTCGCTGCGGAGCGGCTCCTCCTCCGCGTAGGCCGCGCAGGCGAAGAGGAAGTCCTGCCAGACGAGGATGCCGCGCTCGTCGCAGAGGTCGTAGAAGTCGTCGGACTCGAAGTAGCCGCCGCCCCAGATGCGGAGGAGGTTGAGGTTCGCGGACTCGGCCTGGTCCATCCTGCGGGCGAGGCGCTCGCGGTCGACCCGGGTGATGAAGGCGTCGTCCGGGATCCAGTTGGCTCCGCGGATCCAGACGGGCTCGCCGTTGACGACGAAGCGGAACGAGGTGCCCTCGTCGTCGCGGTCGAGCTGCACCTCCAGGGTCCGGAAGCCGATCCGCTGGGAGCGCTCGTCGATGACGGCTCCGCCCTGCAGGAGCGCGACCTCGAGGTCGTGGAGCGGCTGCCCGCCGAAGCCCCGCGGCCACCAGAGGGCCACGTCGGCCGCCTCGAGATGGAGGACCGCGGTGCGCTCGCCACCGGGGATGCTCGCCACGGCCTCCGCGCCGGCGACGGAGGCGCGCACCTCCACCTCGGCGTCCGAGGCCCGGTCGAGCCCCACGTGCAGCTCGACGCGGCCGGTCGTCCCGTCGACCGTGACCACGGGGCGCACCGAGGCGAGGCGCGCACCGCTCCAGGCCTGGAGGGTCACCGGCTTCCAGATGCCGGCGGAGGCGGCGTCCAGCCCCCAGTCCCAGCCGAAGTTGCAGGCGGCTTTCCGCAGGGCGTTGAAGGGGTGGGAGTAGGTGTGCGGCCGGTAGCCGATCTCGAGGCTCGCTCGGTCGGCCTCGGCGACGGGCGAGGCGAAGGCGACGACCAGCTCGTTCGCCCCCTCCTGCAGAGCCTCGTCGACGCGGATCCGGTAGGTGCGGTGCTGGTTGCGGGTGCGGGCGATCTCCCGCCCGTTCAGCATGACGACGGCCACCGTGTCCAGGCCCTCGAAGACGAGCTCGTGCACGTCGCGGCCGTCGGGGGCCCAGTCGAACGAGGAGGAGTACTCCCAGTCCGTCTCGCCGATCCAGGTGACCTTCTTCTCGTTCTGGTCGAGATACGGGTCGGGGATCAGCCCGGCCGCGAGCAGATCGGTGTGGACGAGGCCGGGGACCACCGCGGGGACGACGGCCGAGACCAGCTCGGCGGGGATCGGCCCGCGGGTCGCGCGGACACTCCAGCCGTCGTGCAGCGGACGGCTGGTGGCCGCCGCGGTGCGAGGAGTGGTGTCGAGGGTGTGGGTCACTTCGTAGCTCCTGATGTCAGTCCGTTGTAGATGAAGCGCTGGAGGAAGAGGAACGCGATCAACGTCGGGACGATCACGAGGATCGTGCCGGCGGCGATGACCTCCCACTGCGCCCCGAAGGGCCCCATGAAGCGGAAGAGGGAGGTCGAGATCACGCCGAGGTCGCGCGAGGGCATGTAGAGGAAGGGGATGTAGAACTCGTTGTAGACCGCGATGCCCTTGATGATCACGACGGTCGCGATCGCGGGCTTCAGCAGCGGGAGCACGATCCGCCAGTACACGGTGAAGCGGCTCGCTCCGTCGAGCATCGCGGCCTCGTCCAGCGAGACCGGGATCGACTGCATGAACTGCAGGAAGATGTAGATCGCGACGATGTCGGTGCCCGTGAACAGCAGGATCGCCGACCATCGGGTGTTGAAGAGGTCGAGGGCGTTGATCACCTGGAACGTCGCCACCTGCGTGGTGACGGAGGGGACCAGCGTCGCGAGCAGGAAGAGCCCGGTCACCAGGCTCCGCCCGCGGAAGCGGAACCGGTCGATCGCGTAGGCGGCCATCGTGCCGATCAGCACGGTGCCCACGATCGAGACGACGAGGATGATCCCGGTGTTGAGGAACCCGGTGACCATCCCGCCCTGCGTGAAGGCGATGGCGAAGTTCTCGAGGTTGAACCAGTTCGAGGGCGGCGTGAGCGGTCCGGTGCCCCGGTACTCCGCCGAGGTCTTGAACGCGAGCATCACGATCGTGACGATCGGCACGAGAGCGAAGAGGCAGGCCACGATCAGCGAGCCGTACTTCCCGATCGAGCCGAGGACGGATCCCGCCGACCGGCGGGTGCGCCGCTCCTTCACGGCCGCCTGCCGCGTCACCGGGAGACCGGTGACCGCCGGGGGGCGCTGCTGGGTGCTGGTCATTCCTGGCTCGCCTTCTCGTCGGGGAACACGCGCCGCTGCACGGCCGTGATGATCAGCACGATCGCCAGCAGCACCACGGCCATCGCCGACGCGAGGCCGACCTTGGAGTAGCGGAAGGCGGTGTCGACGGTCTGGATCACGAAGGTCTCGGACCCGTTCGCGCCGCCGGTCATGATGTAGGGCATCTCGAAGGCCGAGAGCGCCCCGGCGATCGCGAGGATGAAGGACAGCCCGAGGATGCGCCGGATGCTCGGCACGATGATGTAGCGGAACTTGTCGAACGCGCTCGCGCCATCGAGATCCGCCGCCTCGTACTGCTCCTCCGGGACCGACTGGATCGCACCGAGGAACAGCACGAAGTTCAGCCCCATGTAGCGCCAGACCGAGGTGGCCGCGAGGGACACGTTGACGACGGAGGGGTCGCCGAGCCACTGCGGGGTGTCCTGCACGCCGAAGACGCCGAGCACCGCGTCGAGCGTGCCGTCCGGGCGGAAGAAGTAGAGGAACATCAGCCCGATGGCGACGCCGTTGATCAGGTAGGGGAAGAAGATGACGCCCTTGAAGAAGTTGCGGAACCGGGTGCGGAAGCTCAGCAGCGTCGCGAAGAAGAGGGCGAGGCCGAGCTGCGCGATCGCGCCGGCGAGGTAGAACAGGCTGACGAAGAAGACCCGGAAGATCTCGGGCCGCGTGAAGATCTCGACGTAGTTCTCGAGGCCGACGAAGGTCTTGTCGGGGTCCAGGCCGTCCCAGTCGGTGACGCTGTACCAGAACATGTTCGCGACCGGGATGTACGTCAGCACGACCAGGAACGCCAGCGGGACCGCCAGGAAGAGCCAGGGGGTGATGCGCCTACCGGTGAGGCGCTGCCGGCGGCGGGGCCGGATCCGCTTGCTCGCTCCGACCTCGATGGGCGGAGCGTCGGTGATCGCCATGGTCGATCCTTCCGTCGTTCGGGGGTGCAGGAGCGGATCCGGCCCCGCCGCCGGCAGCCCCTCACCGGTCGGCGCATCACCCCCTGGCTCTTCCTCGCGGTCCCCCTGCCGTTCCTGGTCGTGCTCACGTCC
>NZ_PSUC01000114.1:0-10374 GCF_002931635.1 Rathayibacter sp. AY2B7
CCTGAGCGGCCGCCGTCAGGATCAGAGGGAGCGGCGTCCCGCGATGACGCCGGAGACGACGGCGAGGACGCCGAAGACGATCGCGACGACCGGCTGGCCGAGGTGCAGCCACGCCAGCGCGGCGGCGCCCATCACGAGCAGCTCGATCAGCGAGCGGCCGTAGACGTCGATCGCGAGGACCGCGCGCGGCGAGAGGAAGAGCGCCCAGATCAGCGCGGCGACCACCGGAGCGCCGATGCCGAGGACGATGTTCCACGGGAGGTCCCACGACGCGAAGCCCCAGAGGGCGAAGGTCGCCAGCGCGACGAGCTCCAGGAGGAACCGGAGGATCGCGTTCGGGCCGATCCTGATGTCGGTGCCCGCGGTGTCCGCTCCTGCTCGATTCACGCCGACCATGCTAGCCGCCGGAGGTCAGCGGAAGATGATGGTGCGGGCCCCGTCGAGGAGCACCCGGTCCTCGGCGAACCACTTGACCGCCTGCGTGAGCGTGCGGCTCTCCTCGTCCTGCCCGATCGCCACGAGCTGAGCGACCGAGTGCGAGTGGTCCACGCGGACGACGTTCTGCTCGATGATCGGCCCCTCGTCGAGGTCGCTGGTGACGAAGTGCGCGGTCGCCCCGATCAGCTTGACGCCGCGGGCGTGCGCCTGCTTGTAGGGGTTGGCGCCCTTGAAGCCCGGCAGGAAGGAGTGGTGGATGTTGATGGCGCGACCGGCCAGTCGCGCGCAGAGCTCGGGGGAGAGGATCTGCATGTAGCGCGCCAGGACCACGAGCTCGACGTCGTGCTCCTCGACGACCTCCAGCACGCGCTCCTCGAACCCGCGCTTCGACTCCGGCGAGACCACGGGGCGCGACTCGAAGGGCACGCCGTAGAACTCGGCGAGGTCGCGCAGGCTGCCGTGGTTGGACAGGATCATCGGGATGTCCACCGCGAGCTGCCCGGCGCGCTGGCGGAAGAGCAGGTCGTTGACGCAGTGCGCGGCGGTGGAGGCGAGGACGAGGGTGCGCAGCGGCCGGCCGACGACGTCGAGGCGCCAGGTCATCCCGTAGTGCTCGGTGATCGGCAGCAGGGCGGCGGCGAACTCCTCGCGGCTGATCGGCGACTCCACCTGCAGGCGCATGAAGAAGCGGCCGGTGTCGGCGCTCGAGAACTGCTGGCTCTCGGTGATGTTGCCGCGGGCGTGGACGACGGCACCGGACACGGCGTGCACGATGCCCGGCTGGTCGGGGCAGGCGAAGGTCAGGGTCCAGTGGTTTCCCGCGGGCCGGGCGCCGGACCACGCGGCGTCGCTGCCCGTCGGACGGGTGCTCGCGGGGGCGGGCCGGGGAGTCGCGGACGCGGCGGGTTCGGGCTGCATCCGCCCAGGATAACGGTGGGGCACGGGGCGGTCCGCGCGCCTCAGCCCGCATCGACGGACACGGCGGCGACGGGTCCCGTCCGCCCGTCCGGGGAGGAGTAGCGGACGCCGATCGTGTGCCTCCCGGGACCGACCTCCAGGGTCGCGGCGAGGACGGGGGCTCCGGGAGCGAGGGATCGCACCTGCTCGCCGTCGACCAGGAGGTCGAGGCCGTCCGCGTCGGGGTCGGCGAGCACGAGCACGCCGACCGCGCCCCCGCTCGACGCGGCCCGGGCGAGGAGCACCGGAGCGCGCAGGTCGACCGTCTCGAAGGCGCTGACTCCTGCGGCGGTGCGCGCCAGCACCGTGGTCGTGCCCGCGGGGAGGGGGAGCGCCGGCGCGGTCCAGGAGCCGTCGGCGTCGGCGGTGGCGGAGCCCACGCGGCGTCCGTCGGAGGCGTCCTCGAGGAGCACTTCGGCGCCGGGCGCGGCGGTGCCCCGGGCATCGGGCAGCAGCCGGCCGTCGGTGTCGAGCGCGAGGGTCGGTGCGGCCGGAGCGGGGGGTGCGGCAGGAGTGGGGCTCGTGACCGGTGCGGGAGTCGAGACCGGAGCGGAGGTGATCGGCGCCTCTGTCGGGACCGGCGTCGGAGTGCTCGGTACGTGCGTCGCTGCCGGAGCCGGAGTGTCCGGTGGGGGAGTCACGATCGGAACAGGAACAGGAACAGGAACAGGAACAGGAACAGGAACAGGAACAGGAACCGGGACCGGAACCGGGACCGGAGTGCTGGGTGCGGGGGTCGGGACCGGAACGGAGGGCAGGGCCGGGCCGCTGCCGATCGGGCCCGGCGCGGAGCTCCCGGTCGTGGCCCCCGGCGGCCCGGAGGGGGCCGGAGCCTCGGTGACGGCAGGGGAGGGCGCCGGTGCGGGGCTGCCGGTCACGGCAGGGCGGGACGGGGCGGGCTCGGCGGCAGGAGTCGGGGAGGCGGTCGCCTCGATCCCTCTCGACGCCGGTGCGCCGACGGGATCGTGGGACGGCTCCCGCTGCGGCGGGCGTCCCGTCCTCCCGGGGGTCGCGCGCGTCGCTCCGGCATCGTCCGACGCAGCCCGTCCGGCCACGGCCGGCACCGTGCTCCTCGGAGCGGCGCCGGAACCGCTGGACCGCCCCGCCGGATCGCCGTCCGCTGCACTCGTCCGGTCCGCGGCCTCCGGGTCCGTCTCCGGCCGGTCGGCGCTCGCCGTCGCTCCTCCGCTCGACGTCGGCACAGCCGCCTCGGCCGTTGCGCGCTCGTCCACCCGCGCGGAGGCGTCCTCCGCTGCCACGAGCGCGCCGCCCCCGTTCCCGGACAGCAGCACCGCCGCCCCGACGACTCCCGCGACCGCGAGTGCCGCCGCAGCGGACGCGGCGACGACCACTCCTGTTCCGCTGCCCGCTCTCGACGATCGGACCGCCGATGCGCGGACCGCGCTCGACGCCCGGACCGCGCTCGGCAGCGGACCGGAGGCCGCGCCGGAGCCCCCGTCCGCCGCCCAGGCGGCCGCGCCGCTCACCCCGGCGGTCAGCGGCAGCAGCACCGACGCGAGGCGGCGCGCAGTGCTCTCGGCCTCCGCCAGCGCCTCCCGGCACGAGAGGCACCCGTCCAGGTGCCGGTCGATGCGGCGCCTGTCCCGGACGGGGACCCGTCCTCGCGCATACGTCCCCGCCCGCTCCAGCACCCACTCGCACTCGCCCGTCGCCGAGGCGTCCGCCACGTGCTCGCGGATCCACGCGGAGCGCAGCCCCTCCCGCGCCCGCACCCCGAGCGCTGCGACCGCGTTGGGCCGCAGGCCCATCAGCGGCGCGGCGGCGGCGGGGGACAGACCCTCCACCTCCTTGTACCAGAGCACCTCCTGCCAGCGCGGCGGCAGCGCCCGGAACGCGCGAGCGCCCAGTTCGCGCTCGAGGGCGGCGAGGGCGTGCGCCTCGGGATCGGGGCCGGCAGAGGGGAGGGCGCGGTCGGCCTCGTCGAACGGCCGCTCGTGCCGGTCCCGCCGGGCCCAGGACCCAGCGACGTTGCGGACGGCGGTGAAGAAGTAGGGGCGGAAGGCGCCCTCGGGTCCGCCGCCGCGCTCGATCGCCCGCAGGACGCGGAGGAACGCCTCCGAGACCAGGTCGTCGGGGTCGGAGCTGCTCGCCCACGCCCGGGCCACGGTGCGCCCGGCCGAGGAGTGGCGGCGCCAGAGCTCGGAGACGGCGTCGGTGCGGCCCTCCCGGACCAGCGCGACGAGCTCGTCGTCGCTGCGGTCGTCGACGCGCTCGGAGCGGCGTCGAGGACCCACGGCGACGCCCTCCCTCCCGGTCCCGCGCCGGGACCGCCCGAGGGATCGTCGCACGATCGCGCGTGCCCGCCCCCGACTGGCACGACTCCCGCGCCACCCGGCCCGCTTGCTAGAGTGAGCCCGCCGCAACTGGCGTTCGGATGGGTGACCATCAGGGAGCGGCACCTCCTCCGGGCAGCGCCCCGGACACTTTTCCCGCCGCACGCCTGGGCTGGAACGGATACCGTAGATCGGGTCGCCCGAACGAGCCGTGTCGCGCCGCAGCGACCTGCCGGGCCCCTTCCGTTTCCCAGCCAAGGAGCGTCCGTGTCCTCTTCCCCCGCCAGCCCCGGCGTCGCCGCCTCGTTCGACCAGCCCGTGTCGGTGGTCGACCCCGAGATCGCCGCCGTGCTCCAGCAGGAGCTCGACCGCCAGCGCGGCTACCTCGAGATGATCGCGAGCGAGAACTTCGTGCCGCGCGCGATCCTCGAGTCGCAGGGCTCCGTCCTGACCAACAAGTACGCCGAGGGCTACCCCGGCCGCCGCTACTACGGCGGCTGCGAGTACGTCGACATCGCCGAGCAGCTCGCGATCGACCGCGCCAAGGCCCTCTTCGGCGCCGAGTTCGCCAACGTCCAGCCGCACTCCGGAGCCTCCGCCAACGCCGCGGCACTCGCCGCGCTCGTGCAGCCCGGAGACACCATCCTCGGCCTCGAGCTCGCGCACGGCGGCCACCTGACCCACGGCATGAAGCTGAACTTCTCGGGCAAGCTCTACAACGCGACCGCGTACGGCGTCGACCCGCAGACCTTCCGCATCGACATGGACGCGGTCCGCGAGAAGGCCCTCGAGGTCCGCCCGCAGGTGCTCATCGCCGGCTGGTCCGCCTACCCCCGTCAGCTCGACTTCGAGGCGTTCCGCGCCATCGCCGACGAGGTCGGCGCGAAGCTCTGGGTCGACATGGCCCACTTCGCCGGCCTCGTGGCGGCGGGGCTGCACCCGTCGCCGGTGCCCTACGCCGACGTCGTGACCACCACCGTCCACAAGACGCTGGCCGGCCCGCGCTCGGGGCTCATCCTCGCGAAGCAGGAGTACGCCAAGAAGCTGAACTCGGCCGTCTTCCCCGGTCAGCAGGGCGGCCCGCTCATGCACGTGATCGCCGCGAAGGCGACCGCGTTCAAGCTCGCCGGCGAGCCCGAGTTCGCCGACCGCCAGGCACGCACCATCCGCGGCGCGCAGATCCTCGCCGAGCGCCTCACGGCGGCCGACTCGAAGGCCGAGGGCATCGACGTCCTGACCGGCGGCACGGACGTCCACCTCGTCCTCGCCGACCTGCGCGACTCGCCGCTGGACGGCAAGCAGGCCGAGGACCGCCTCCACGAGGTCGGCATCACGGTCAACCGCAACGCCGTGCCGTTCGACCCCCGCCCGCCGATGGTCACCTCGGGCCTGCGCATCGGCACGCCGGCGCTCGCGACCCGCGGCTTCGGCGACACGGAGTTCACCGAGGTCGCCGACGTCATCGCCGAGGCGCTCAAGCCCTCGGCCGACCTCGAGGCGCTGCGCGGCCGTGTCGCCCGCCTCACCGACGACTTTCCGCTCTACCCCGGGCTGTAGTCGATCCGCTGCACCACCCGCGCGGCGGAGGCCGGGGCACCGCCCCTCTCCGCCGCGCCACGACCGAGGAGCCCGAGATGACGGCACAGGTACTCGACGGCGTCGCGACGGCGACGGCGGTCAAGACGGAGATCGCGGAGCGGGTCGCCGCTCTGCGCGAGCGGGGCGTCGTGCCCGGGCTCGGCACGCTGCTGGTGGGGGACGATCCCGCCTCCCGCTCGTACGTCGCGGGCAAGCACCGCGACTGCGCGGAGGTCGGGATCGAGTCGATCCGCGTGGACCTCCCCGCGACCGCGTCGGCGGACGACATCCGCGCCGCCATCCGGCAGCTCAACGACTCGGAGGCTGTGACCGGGTACATCATCCAGCTCCCGCTGCCGAAGGGCATCGACGAGAACGCGATGCTCGAGCTCATGGATCCGGACAAGGACGCCGACGGCCTGCACCCCACCAACCTCGGCCGCCTGGTGCTCGGCGTCGAGGGTGAGCTGGACAGCCCGCTGCCCTGCACGCCGAACGGGATCGTCGAGATGCTGCAGCGCCACGGCATCCCGACCTCGGGCCGGCACGTCGTCGTCGTGGGCCGCGGGCTCACCGTCGGCCGTCCGCTCGGGCTCCTGCTCACGCGGAAGGGCCTCGACGCCACCGTGACCCTCACCCACTCCCGCACGGCCGATCTCGCCGCGGAGGTGCGCCGCGCCGACATCGTGGTGGCCGCCGTGGGCGTGCCCGGGCTCATCCGCGCCGACTGGGTGAAGCCCGGCGCCGCCGTGCTCGACGTGGGCATCACGCGGGTCGAGAACCCGGAGACGGGCCGCGCGAAGCTGACCGGCGACGTCGCGCCGGAGGTGGCGGAGGTCGCGGGCTGGCTCTCGCCCGTGCCCGGCGGCGTCGGCCCGATGACGCGCGCGATGCTCATCCACAACGTGGTGACGGCGGCCGAGCGCGCCCTGCGCTGACCGGTCCCGCGCCACGGGACCCGCGCCGGACCGCGCTCGGGGGCGACGCCCAGTCGCCTGCCGGTAGCGTGGGCCCGGCGCTCTCGCGTCCCCCACCCCGTCGGACACGTCCTCGGAGCGCGCCCCGCCCCACGAGGAGAACCCATGCTCACCGTCACCGCCTACGCCGCCCCCTCCGCGACCGAGCCGCTCGTCCCCACGACCATCGAGCGCCGCGACGTCGGACCGCACGACGTGCTCATCGAGATCGCCTACTCCGGCATCTGCCACTCCGACATCCACACCGTCCGCGGCGACTGGGGACCGGTGGCGTACCCGCTGACCGTCGGCCACGAGATCGTCGGCGTCGTCGCCGAGGTCGGCTCCGAGGTCACCAAGCACTCCGTCGGCGACCGCGTCGGCGTCGGCTGCATGGTGAACTCCTGCCGCGAGTGCGAGAACTGCCTCGCGGGCGAGGAGCAGTACTGCCTGAAGGGCAACACCGGCACCTACGCCTCCGTCGACAGCGACGGCACCATCACCCAGGGCGGCTACTCCACGCACGTCGTCGTCGTCGAGGACTTCGTGCTCCGCGTGCCGGAGTCGATCCCCTACGAGGCCGCCGCTCCGCTGCTGTGCGCGGGCATCACGACCTACTCGCCGCTCTCGCACTGGGAGGCGGGCCCCGGCAAGCGCGTGGCCGTCGTCGGCCTCGGCGGGCTCGGCCACATGGCCGTCAAGTTCGCGCACGCGATGGGCGCCGAGGTCACCGTGCTCTCGCAGACCCTCAGCAAGAAGGAGGACGGCCTCCGCCTGGGCGCCGACCACTACTACGCGACGCGCGACGAGGCGACCTTCACCGATCTCGCGAACACCTTCGACCTGATCGTCAACACGGTCAGCGCGCCCCTCGACCTCGACGCCTACCTGGGGCTCCTGCGCCGCAACGGCACGATGGTGAACGTGGGCGCTCCGGCCGAGGCGCTGCCGCTGCACGTCTTCACGCTCTTCGGCGCCCGTCGCTCCTTCGCGGGCTCGGGCATCGGCGGCATCCGCGAGACCCAGGAGATGCTCGACTTCTGTGCCGAGAAGGGCATCGCGAGCGAGGTCGAGGTCGTCTCGGCCTCGCAGATCAACGAGGCCTACGAGCGCGTCCTCGCCTCGGACGTCCGCTACCGCTTCGTGATCGACGCCTCCACGTTCGAGAAGTGAGCGCGGCCGGGGCGCTAGCCTCGGCGGCATGAGCGAACGGAGCCACCCGGCCGTCGACCGCGTCCTCGCCGACCTCGACCGGCACGGCGTGCACCCGACCGTGCGCTGGCTCGATTCGGCCGCGTCGACGGCGGCACTGGCGGCCGAGGCGCTGGGCGTCGACGTCGGCCAGATCGCCAACTCGCTCGTGTTCCTGATCGACGGTGCGCCGCTGCTGGTCCTGACCAGCGGCGGCCACCGCGTCGACACCGCCTGGCTGGGCGTGCAGCTGGGCGGATCGATCACCCGGGCGCCGGCCGCGGAGGTGAAGTCCGCGACGGGCCAGACGATCGGCGGGATCGCACCGGTGGGCCATCCCGCGCCGCTGCGCACCGTGGTCGACACGGCCCTCGCCGCCTACGACGTGGTCTGGGCGGCGGCCGGGCACGCGCACACCGTCTACCCGACGAGCTTCGCCGAGCTGGTCCGGGTCACCGGGGGAGAATCGCGCGCCGTCGTTCCGCCGGATCCGGCGCCGTAGCGCCGACTGGACGACGAACGCCCCCTGCGATCCGAGATCGCAGGGGGCGTCGACGAGAGCAGGGGTCAGAGCACGCGGCCCGCGCCGTCGGCGGCCGTGACCAGGAAGAGCTCCGGAGTCGTGAAGCCCTTCTCGGCGAAGGCGGCGAGGACCGCGGCGCGGACCTCCTCCTCCTTCTCCACCGGAGTGAGGGCGATCGCGGAGCCGCCGAAGCCGCCGCCGGTCATCCGGGCGCCGATCGCTCCGGCGCCGCGCGCCGCTTCGACGGCGGTGTCGAGCTCGGGCACCGAGATCTCGAAGTCGTCGCGGAGGGAGACGTGGCCGGCGTCGAGCAGATCGCCGATCGCCCGCGGGCCGTGCTCGCGCAGGGTGCGCACGGTCTCGAGCACGCGGGCGTCCTCCGTCACGACGTGCTTCACCCGCCGGTAGGTGACGTCGTCGAGGAGCTCCTCGGCGCGCGGCAGGTCGTCGACCGTCAGCTCGCGGAGCGACGGCACGCCGAGGGTCGCGGCGCCGAGCTCGCAGGAGGCGCGCCGCTCGGCGTAGCCGCCGGTGGCGTGCGCGTGCTCGACGCGGGTGTCGACGACGAGCAGGACGAGCCCGGCCTCCTCGAAGCCGAGGGGGATGACCTCGGTGTCGAGGCTGCGGCAGTCCAGGAACACCGCGGCGTCGCGCTTCCCGAAGAGGGAGGCGGACTCGTCCATGATCCCGGTGGGGGCGCCGACCGCGACGTTCTCGGCGCGGCGGCCGACGCGGGCCATCGTCGCGCGGTCGAAGCCGAGGTCCCAGAGGTCGTCGAGGGCGACGGCCATCGCGCACATCAGCGCCGCCGAGCTCGAGAGCCCCGCGCCGACCGGCACGTCGGAGTCGACGTACGCGTCGAAGCCCGAGCGGGAGCCCAGGTCGACGCCGTACTCCGTGAGCGCCCAGACCACGCCGAGCGGGTAGGCCGACCAGCCGGTCACGGCGCCGGGGCCGAGCTCGTCGAGAGCGACCTCGACCACGTCGGGGGAGAAGGCGCTGCTGATCCGGATCAGGCGGTCCTCCCTCGGAGCGACGGCCATCGCCGTGGCGCGGTCGATCGCGAAGGGGAAAACGAAGCCGTCGTTGTAGTCGGTGTGCTCGCCGATCAGGTTCACGCGGCCGGGGCCGGCCCAGACGCCCGCGGCGGGGCGGCCGAAGGTGCGCTCGAAGGCGGCGGCCGCGCTCTCGGCGACGGCGGTCAGGGAGGCGGGAGCGGCGGTCATCGGTTCTCCTCGGCGATGTCGGCGGCGGTGGTGGCGGGAGTGGCGGCGCCGCCGGGAAGCGAGTCGTCGCTGTGCGCGGCGACCGGCAGCGCCGCGTCGGGGCGCTGTGCGATCCCGGCCTCGAGCACGGCCGCTTCGGCCCGCTCGATCGCCGCGCGCAGGGCCGCGGCGCTCGTCTCGGGGGCGATGTCGCCGATCCAGGCGCCCATCGCGGCCTCGCTCCCCGCGAGGTACTTGAGCTTCGTCTCGGCGCGGCGGGGCGAGGTGATCTGGAGCATCAGGCGCACCTCGTCGCGGCGCTCGTGCACCGGGGCCTGGTGCCAGGCGGCGATGTAGGGCGTCGGGGTGTCGTAGAGGGCGTCGATGCCGCGGAGCAGGCGCTGGTACATCGCAGCCAGCTCGTCCCGCTCCTCCGGGGTGGTCGCCGCCAGGTCGGGGACGTGGCGGTGCGGCAGGAGGTGCACCTCGACGGGCCAGCGCGCGGCGAACGGCACGAACGCGGTGAAGTGCTCGCCGCGGAGGAGGACGCGCTCGCCGGCCTGCTCGAAGGCGAGGACGTCGGCGAACATCGACGGCCCGTAGCTGTCGAGCGAGGCGAGCAGACGGGTCGTGCGCGGTGTGACGTAGGGGTAGGAGTAGATCTGCCCGTGGGGGTGGTGCAGCGTGACTCCGATCGCCTCGCCGCGGTTCTCGAACGGGAAGACCTGCTGCACACCGGGAAGGGCCGAGAGGGCGCCCACGCGGTCGGCCCAGGCCTCGACCACTGTCCGGGCGCGGGAGGCGCTGAGCGTGGCGAACGAGCCCTCGTGCTCGGGGCTGAAGCAGACGACCTCGCAGCGGCCGACGCTGGTCAGCGTCCGGCCGAGCCCGAGGGTGCGCAGGTCCTCCAGGGAGGCGGGCGCGTCCGCGTCCTCGAGGAGCGGGCCGAAGGAGGGGGAGCGGTTCTCGAAGACGGCGACGTCGTAGCGGCTGGGCACCTCCGACGGGTTCGTCGGCGACGCCGGGGCGAGCGGATCGAGCTCGGCCGGCGGCAGGAACACGCGGTTCTGGCGCGACGCGGCGATGGAGACCCACTCGCCGGTCAGCACGTCCTGGCGCATCCGCGCGGTGGCGGGGCGGGGGTGAAGTCGGCCATTCCTCGATCCTACGGACTGACGCGCTCGCCGAGCGTCCGGCAGCGGGTGACCGCGAGCCCCGCCTCCTCCAGAGCG
>NZ_PSUC01000115.1:0-10358 GCF_002931635.1 Rathayibacter sp. AY2B7
GACCTTGATCGAGTGCGTGAGCCGGTTGTGCACGACCTGGCCGACGCCGGAGGGCGAGATGACCTGGGTCACCGCGGTCGCCCGCGCGATCGCGATGCAGCTGACCACCACCGATCCCGCCCAGCGCGAGCTGGTCGAGCGGCTCGGCGGCTGCGACCCGGTGGTCGTGCAGGCCGCGGCCAGCGCGCACGACCTCGGCCACCCTCCGTTCGGCCACCTCGGCGAGCAGGCGCTCGACCGCCTCGCGCGCGAGCGGCTGGGGCTCGCGGAGGGCTTCGAGGGCAACGCGCAGTCGTTCCGGATCCTCTCCGAGCTCGACGTCTGCGAGACGGTGGAGGTGGGGCTGAACCTCACCGCCGCCTCCCGAGCCGCCGTGCTCAAGTACCCGTGGGGGCGGACGGTCCACCGCCCCGGCATCGACTCCGCCGACCCGACCGAGCTGCCCCGCGGCTCGACCGCCAGCCGGTGGGAGACCGCTCCGCCGAAGTTCTCGGCGTACACGCTCGACCTCGACGACCTGCTCGACGCCCGCTCCGGCTTCACCGCGATCGCCCCCTGGCAGCAGACCCTCGAGTGCTCGGTGATGGACGTCGCCGACGACATCGCCTACTCGCTGCACGACCTCGACGACTTCTACCGCGCGGGAGTGCTGCAGCAGGCGGCCGTCGCCGTGGAGTTCCGCGCCTTCCTCCGCGAGCAGAACGCGCTTGCCGCCCTCGACGCCGAGGAGCTGTGGGCGCGGGCACCCGGGCACTCGCTCGAGATGCTCCGCCGGAGGCTCGTGGCCCGCGACCCGTGGATCGCGAGCGACGAGCACTTCCGCGCCTCCGTGGAGCGGGTGTCGACCGAGCTGGTCGAGGGGCTCCTCGCGCTCCCCTTCGACGGATCGACGCGCACCGAGCGCGCGATCGAGGCCTTCGTCTCCTCCTGGATCGGCCGCCTGCAGCGCTCCGTGGTGGTGCTCGCCGAGCCGAACGTCCGCTCGGGCCACCTCTCCCTCCTCCCCGACGCCTGGCACGACGTGGCCGTGCTGAAGTTCGTGCACACGCGCTTCGTGATCGACCGGCCGGACTTCGCCACCTACCAGCGCGGCCAGTCGCAGGTGCTCGAGACGCTGGTGACCCACCTCGACGCCTGGCTCGAGGACCCGCGCGACGGCTCGCGGGCCCCGCAGAAGCTGCTCGACCTGATCGAGCTCGCGACCGACGGCTACTTCCGCCTGCGCGCCGACCACCCCGACTGGCTCCCGGCGGACGAGCGCGGCCGGCCGACCTCCGACCCGGCGGCCCTGCAGCGGCTCGGCCGGGGGCGCGGTGTGGTGGACTACGTCGCGACCCTGACCGACGAGCAGGCGATGGCGCTCGCCGCCCGCCTCCGCGGCGATCGCGAGCCGTGGGCGATGGGGACCTGACACCCCGGCGGGTGGGTTGACACCGCGCGTCGCGTGTGGCCTCGGAGGCTCCTCGCCCGTCGTTCCGGGGGAGGAGCCTCCGCCGGGCCCCCGAGGACGCGTTCCGCGACCACCCAGCGGGCGTCCAGGAAGCGCAGCCTGAACGACAGCGTAAAATCGCGGAGGCACATGCCAGGATCGACAACTCGACAGGGAGTTCCGTTGGACGGAAACGCAACGACCACGCACCGCAACGTCGCATTGCTGTCCGTCGCGACCACGCTGGCTCCGCGCGTGACCACCTCGGCCGAGATCGAGGCGCGGCTCGCCCCGGCGCTCAAGCGACTGCGGCTCCCCACCGGGCTCCTCCAGCGCGTCGCCGGAGTGCACGAGCGCCGCAACTGGGGCACCGAGCAGGGCTTCGACGGAGCGGCGATCGACGCGGGCAAGCGCGCTCTCGCCGAGGCCGGCGTCCGCGCCGACCAGATCGGCCTGATCATCAACACGTCGGTGACCCGCAAGCACCTCGAGCCCTCGGTCGCCGTGCGCCTGCACCACGGGCTCGGCCTGCCCTCGTCGGCCATCAACTTCGACATCGCGAACGCGTGCCTCGGCTTCGTCAACGGCATGACCCTCGCCGCGCAGCTGATCGACTCCGGCCAGATCCGCTACGCGCTCATCATCGACGGCGAGGACGCCGACGAGATCCAGGTCAACACCATCGAGCGCCTGAGCCGCGAGGGCGTCAAGCGCAAGGACTTCATGAGCGAGTTCGCGAGCCTGACCCTCGGCTCCGGCGCCGCCGCGGCCGTCCTCGGCCCGGCCGACGAGCACCCCAAGGGCCACCGCATCCTCGGCGGCATCACCCGCGCGGCCACGCAGTTCAACGAGCTCTGCGTCGGCAGCGTCGACGGCATGTTCACGGACGCGAAGGCGCTGCTCAAGGGCGGCATGGAGCTCGTCCTCTCGGCGTGGAAGGAGGCCACCCGCGACTGGAACTGGAGCGGGATGGACCGCTACATCACGCATCAGGTGTCGGACGTGCACACCGACGCCCTGGTGAAGGCCGTCGGCATCGACCGCAGCCGCGTCCCCACGACCTACCCCACCCTCGGCAACGTCGGCCCGGCGTCGATCCCGATCACCCTGGCCCAGGAGGCCGAGACCCTACAGCCCGGCAACCGGGTGCTGCTCATCGGAGTGGGCTCGGGCATCAACACCGCGATGCTCGAGATCGCCTGGTGACCGCGCCCCACCCGGCCGAGCGGATCCGCGGAGCGCTCGGCTCCACGGCCGCCGCGCAGCTGCCCCCGGCCGGGCTCGACGGGCTCGATCCCGCGTGGTCGCGCCTCGTCGACGCTCCGGACGCCCAGGGCGTGCCGCGCCGCTGGCACCTGCTCGACACGGGCGAGGCCCTCGGCACGGAGCCCGTCGGCACCGTCCTCTGCGTGCACGGCAACCCCACCTGGTCCTACCTCTGGCGCCGCCTCGCGGCCGCCACGCTCGAGTCCGCCCGCCGCGGAGGCCCCGCCTGGCGGGTGGTCGCTGTCGACCAGCTCGAGATGGGCTTCTCCGAGCGGACCGGCACCCTGCACACGCTCGCGGACCGCGTGCGCGAGCTCTCCGACCTCACCGACGTGCTCGGCCTCGACGACGTGGTCACCCTCGGCCACGACTGGGGCGGAGTCGTCTCGCTGGGCTGGGCGGTCGACCATCCGGAGCAGCTGCGCGCCACGATGCTCCTGAACACCGCGATCCACCAGAGCGCCGACGAGCCGATCCCGTCCCCGCTCCGGCTCGCGCTCGCCTCGGGCGTGCTCGGCGCCTCGACGGTCGGCACGCCGGCCTTCCTCGAGACGACCCTCGCGCTGGGGCACCCCGCGCTGCCCTCCGCGGTGAAGGAGGGGTACCGCGCGCCCTACCGGTCCGCGTCGCGCCGCGGCGGAGTGGGCGGCTTCGTCGCCGACATCCCGGTCGACTCCGCTCACCCGAGCGACCCGGAGCTGCAGCGCATCGCCGAGGGCGTCAGCGCCCTGACGACGCCGGCCCTGATGCTCTGGGGCCCGCTGGACCCGATCTTCTCCGACCGCTACCTCGACGACCTCGTCGACCGGCTCCCGCACGCGCAGGTCCACCGCTACGAGGGAGCGGGCCACCTGGTGGCCGAGGACGTCGACTACGCGTCCGCCGTCCTCACCTGGCTGGGCGACCTCTCCGACGGCGAGGAGCCGTTCGGCGGCGACCCCGCCCCCGACGTCCGCCGCCCGACCGCGCCGGTCGAGCCGCTCTGGGCGCACCTCGACCGCAACGCGCAGGACGACTCGCTCGCCCTGGTCGAGATGGCGCCTCCCGGAGGCGGCGGGCCCCGCTCGGTCTCGTGGCGCCTGCTCTCGCAGCGGGTCCGCGAGCTCGCCGCCGGGCTCCGCGCCTCCGGCGTCTCCTCGGGCGACCGCGTCTCGCTCCTCGTGCCGCCCGGCGCCGACCTGACGGCGCTGCTCTACGCGTGCCTGCGCATCGGAGCCGTCGTGGTCGTCGCCGACGCGGGCCTGGGCCTGCGCGGTCTCACCCGCGCGGTCCGCGGTGCCTGGCCTGATCTGGTGGTCGGCGCCCTGCCCGGCCTCGCCGTCGCGCGGGCCCTCCGCTGGCCCGGCGGCCGGGTCTCGACGCAGACCCTGCCCCGCGCCTCCGCCTCGGCTCTCGGGGTCGACACCTCGCTCGGGCAGCTGATCGAGCTCGGCCGCGCCGAGCTGTCCGCCGACCCGGAGGCGCTGGGCGAGGCGCCCGCCGCCGACGCCGTGGCCGCGATCCTGTTCACCTCCGGCTCGACCGGCCCCGCCAAGGGCGTCGTCTACACGCACCGCCAGCTCGCCGGCGTCCGCGACGCGCTCGCCCGCCAGTACGGGATCGGACCGGGCACCGGCCTCGTCGCGGGCTTCGCGCCGTTCGCCCTGCTGGGCCCCGCGCTGGGCACGCGCTCCGCGACTCCGGACATGGACGTCACCGCGCCCCGGACGCTCACGGCGGCCGCCGTCGCCGCGGCCGCCGCCCGGGTCGACGCGACCGTGCTGTTCCTCTCGCCGGCCGCACTGGCCAACGTCGTGGCCACCGCCCGCGCGCTCGACGCCGACGACCACCGCGCCCTCGCCGGCGTGCGCACCTTCCTCTCGGCCGGCGCCCCCGTCTCGGCGGGACTGCTCGGCGAGGCGCAGGCGCTCATGCCGAACGCCTCCGCCCGCACTCCCTACGGCATGACCGAGGGGCTGCTGCTCACCGACGCGTCGTTGGAGGGCATCCGCGAGGCCGCGTCCGACGACGATCCGCGCGGAGGCGTCTGCGTCGGCGTGCCCGCCGCGGGCGTCCGGCTGCGGATCGCCCCGCTCGACGCCGACGGCCGCGCCGCGGACGAGCCGGAGGAGATCACCGGCACGACCGGCGAGATCGTCGTCTCGGCCGGTCACGTCGAGGACCACTACGAGCGCCTCTGGCTCACCGACCGCGCCGCCCGCGTCGGCGCCGTCCCGGGTGAGCGCTGGCACCGCACCGGGGACGTCGGGCGGATCGACTCCGCCGGCCGCCTCTGGGTCGAGGGCAGGATGCCGCACGTCGTCGTCACGCCGGACGGCGTCGTCACGCCGGTCGGACCGGAGCAGCGGATCGAGGCGCGCGTCACCTCGGTCGCCCGCGCCGCGATCGTCGGAGCCGGCCCGCGCGGAGTCGCGCAGCTGGTCGCCGTGGTCGAGCTGCGCTCGGGCGCGCGCCGCGTGGTGCTGGCCGAGGAGGCCCTCGCCGCCGAGGTGCGCGCGGCCGTCGGCCGGCCCGTCGCCGCGGTGCTCGTCGTCCCGGCGCTGCCCACCGACATCCGCCACAACTCCAAGATCGACCGGGCCGCGCTCTCGCGCTGGGCCGAGGGCGTGCTCGCCGGCGGCCGGATGGTGGCGCCGTGAGGGTCCTGATCACCGGCGCGAGCGGCCTGCTCGGCGGTGCGGTGGCCGCGGGCCTCGTCGCCCAGGGGCACGAGGTCCGCACCTTCCAGCGCCGACCCTCCGGGGTCGCGGGCGTCGAGGAGGCGCGGGGCTCGCTGACGGATCCGCGCGCGGTCGAGGAGGCCGTCGACGCGGCCGAGGGCGTCGTGCACCTCGCCGCGAAGGTCTCGCTCGCCGGCGATCCGGGCGACTTCGACCGCGTGAACGTCGACGGCACCCGGCGTCTGCTCGCCGCCGCCGCCCGCGCGGGCGTGAGCCGCTTCGTCCAGATCTCGTCGCCCTCCGTCGCCCACTCCGGCTCCTCGATCACCGGCGACGACGCCGAGCCCGCCGATCCGGACCGCGCCCGCGGCGACTACGCGCGCACCAAGGCCCGCGCCGAGCTGCTGGCGCTGGCGGCCGACGCCCCGGGCTTCGCGGTGGTCGCCGTGCGCCCGCACCTGGTCTGGGGTCCGGGCGACACCCAGCTCGTCGCCCGCATCGTCGAGCGGGCGCGCGCCGGCCGGCTGCCGCTCCTCGGGCACGGCCAGGCGCTGATCGACTCCACTTACATCGACAACGCCGCCTCGGCGATCGTCGCCGCTCTCGGGCGGGCGGAGGAGGTGCACGGCCGCTCCTACGTCGTCACCAACGGCGAGCCGCGCCCGGTCGCCGAGCTGCTCGCCGGGATCTGCCGCGCCTCGGGCGTCGAGCCGCCGCGCTGGTCCGTCCCCGCCTCCGTCGCCCGCGCCGCGGGCTCGCTCGTCGAGCGCGTATGGGCCGTGCGGCCCGGCGCCGATGAGCCGCCGATGACCCGCTTCCTCGCCGAGCAGCTCTCGACCGCGCACTGGTTCGACCAGCGCCGCACTCGCGCCGATCTGCAGTGGAGCCCGTCGGTCACCCTCGACGAGGGCCTGGCGCGCCTGTCCGCCGCCCGCTGAGGCGCCGGCTCCGGAGACGGAGAACGGACGGGACCCCGTCGCCGAGGCGAGGGGGTCCCGTCCGTCCGGGGGCTCCCGCGACGGATCGCGGGAGGGGAGCCGAGGTCAGTCGGCGAGGATGAGGTACAGCGCGCGACGGGTCTCGTCGAGCTTGGCGGAGGCGGCGGCGCGCTGCGCCTCGGTCGCTCCGCGGAACTGCTGCACGACGCCCATCAGCTTGCCGACGTTCTCCATGAAGGCGCGATCGGCGTCGCTCGCGCCGGGGGTGGCCTCCCAGGCCGCGTCGAGCTCGTCGGCGTGCTCGCGCACGTAGGTGCCGCCCGCGTCCGTGAGCTGGTACTCGGTGCCGCGGCCCTCGCCGACGGCCGTGATGAGGCCCTCGTCGACGAGCTGCTGGAGGGTGGGGTAGACGGAGCCGGGGCTGGGACGCCACGATCCGTTCGTCTTCTCGGCGATGGCCTTGATCAGGCCGTAGCCGTTCGAGGACTTCTCGGAGAGGAGGGAGAGGAGGGCCGCGCGGACGTCACCGCGTCGGGCGCGTCCTCCGCCGCGGCCGAAGGGGCCGCCGAAGCCCGGGCCGAAGCCGAAGCCGGGCCCGAAGCCGCGGCCGTGACCGCCGGGTCCGCGGCGCTGTCCGCGGCCGGGGTGCTCGTGGCGGGAGGAGTGGTCGCCGTCGCAGGAGTCGCGGCGGTCGTCGGAGAAGAAGGTCCTGGACTTCATGGGTGTGCTGCTCTCTGTCGTGAGGGGATCCCTTTCGATCGGATCCGGTCGCCCGTCGGGAGCGGCTGCTTCCGATCTGTCGGCGATGCAGTAACGATATATCGGCGACGGATCGGATGTCAACACCTGAATTGCCCGTAGCCTGGGAGCTCCCCGTCGATCGAGAGGTCCCGCATGCCGCTGCCCGACTCCGAGCTCGAGGCGTACCTCGCCTCCTCCCTCCTCGCCGGGGACGTCCTCACCGGCCGCGCGAGCAACCTCGGGAACCTCCGCCGGCTCGCCGCCCGCGAGCCCGCGCACCTCTACGGGGTGGACGTGGCCGAGCACTGGACGCTCGAGAGCCTGCTCGCCCTGATGGGGGAGCGCGTGGGGATCAGCACCGACCCCTCCTTCGAGAGCGGGCAGGACCGGATCGACGCCCGCCTGACGGTCGCGGGTCTCGCCCGCTACCGCGACCGGTTCGCCGCCGCCGTCCGCGAGGGGGCGCTCCTCCTGTTCGCCACCGCGCACCCCGCGACCCTGATGGACGTCTACCGCCGCTTCGCTGCTGCCGCGACGGAGCGGGGCGCTCGCGTGATCGACGTGAACGCGCTCCCGTTCGCCGCCCCCGACGGCATCCGCGTGCCTCTCGCGGACGAGCACCAGGCCCTGTGGTGCACCGGCGGGGTCACCTGCGTCTACCGCGGGGGAGGGCTGCAGCACACGCACTCGCCGGAGCCGATGGACGCGCTGCTCGACCGCCTCGACGAGCTCGGCATCCGCCCCGACCTGGTCGTCGCCGACCACGGCTTCGCGGGCGCCGCCGGTCGGCGGGGGCTGCCGGTCATCGCGATCGCCGACTGCAACGACCCGGCGGTGTTCGTCGCCGAGGCGCAGGGCTCGATCGAGGTGGTCGTCCCGATCGACGACGGGCTGGCCGTCCACCTCTACGAGCCGGTGATCGACTTCGTCCTCCGCGCCCTCTCGGAGCCCGCGCGCACCTGACGGCTCGTAGAATCGCCTTCGGCTCGTCGCGATCCCGGATCCGACGGGCCGACCGTTCTCCCGAGTCCCCGCACTCGCCACCACTGCAGACGGAGCATCCGTGACCCAGCCCCACGACGGCCTCCTCCCGCGCTTCGCCGTCGGCGTCGACATCGGGGGGACGTCGATCAAGGCGTCCCTCGTCGACGTCACCACCGGTGAGCGGGCGGCTCGGCGCTTCGCGGTCGCGAACCCGCTGGGCAAGGAGCCCGAGGACTTCGCCGAGGCGATCGCCGGCATCGTCCGCGACGTCTCGCCGATCGCGGGCACGCCCGTCGGCGTCGGCTTCCCCGGGATCGTCCGCGGCGGCGTCGTCCGCCAGACCACCCACGTCTCGCAGCGCTGGGTCGGGCTCGACGCGCAGGCCCTCCTCTCGGAGGCGACCGGGGTCGACGTCGTCGTCGTCAACGACGCGGACGCGGCAGGGGTCGCCGAGCGGGAGTTCGGCGCGATGCGCGGACGCGAGGGCCTCCTCCTGCTGACCACCCTCGGCACCGGCATCGGGACGGCGCTCGTCCACGAGGGCGTGGTGATCCCCAACTCCGAGCTCGGGCACCTGCACATCGACGGTCCCGACTTCGAGCCGCAGGTCGGCTTCTCGGCCGTCCGCCGCGAGGGCATCACCCTCGAGGAGTGGGCGGGTCGCCTCAGTGTCTACTACCGGCACCTCGAGATGCTGCTCTCGCCGCAGCTGTTCGTGATCGGCGGCGCGGCGGCGCACGTCTTCGACGAGTTCGCCCGCTTCCTCGACATCGGCACCGAGATCGTCCCCGCCCGCTTCGGCAACGACGCCGGATTCACGGGCGCCGCGATGGTCGCCGTCTCGCCCGACCGCCTCGCGCCCTGGTACCGCTCCACCCGCGGCGCCCGCCTCGACCCCGGGGCCCCCGCCATCGCCGACTGACCCCCTCCCTGCATCGAGGGAAATGCCGACCCGTCGTGGCATTCCGAAGGCGCCGGGTCCCTCGACGGTCCGCGGTTTCCTCAGCGGGTCGACAGGCCGCGGTAGACGGCGTCCAGCCGGGCGGCGGCGGCCGGCCAGGAGTGGGCGGCCGCCCAGTCGACGCCGCCGCGGCCGAGACGCGCCAGCTCACCGGGCGAGCCCAGCAGGGTCAGGATCGCCTCGGCCCACGCCGCGGGGGAGTCGGAGTCGAGCAGCACGCCGCTCCCGCCGTCGCGCACCGCGTCCACCAGGCCGGTCGTCCTGCGCGCGAGCACGGGAGTGCCGCTGCCGGCCGCCTCGAGCGCGATCAGCCCGAAGGTCTCGGCCGCCGAGGGCACGAGCGCCAGCTGCGCGCTCCGGAGCCGCTCCGCCACCCGGTCGCGGTCGGCGGCCCCCTCGATCAGCACGCGGTCTCCCAGCGGAGCCGCCGCGGCGCGCACCGCGTCGAGGTACGACTCCCGGCCCGGTGCCGCCCCGCCCACCAGCCGCAGCACCGGCCGCTCCGCCGGCGCGATTCTCGCGAGCGCCTCGACCGCCAGCCGCTGGCCCTTGAGCGGCTGCACCCGGCCGACCAGGACGACTCCGGAGCGCTCGCCGCCGCCCGGGCGGAACCGCGCGTCGACTCCGGGCGGCACCACGACGACCCGGTCCGGATCCGCGCCGTACCCGCTGACGACGTCCTCCCGCTCCGAGGCGCCCGCCACCACGATCGCGTCGGCGGAGGCGAGCACGGAGCGCTCCGCGTCGATCCGCTGCTGCGGCTCCGCGACGTCGCCCGGGGCGAGCCGGGCGTTCTTCGCGAGCGAGCCCGAGTGCATCGAGTGCACGTGCGGCCTGCCGGTGAGCGCCCCCGCGAGGCCCGACACCCAGTAGTGGGAGTGCACGACGTCGGCCCCCTCCGCGGCGCGCGCGAACTCCGGCGCCGCGGCCGCCAGCGCGTACTTGTCGCCCGCAGGCACCGGCACGCCGACCACCCGCACACCCGGCGCGAGAGTGCGAACGCCCTCGCCGCGGGTCAGCACCTCGATCTCCCAGCCGAGCGCCGCCAGCTCCGGGAGCACCGCCGCGAGGTAGACGTTCATCCCGCCCGCGTCGCCCGTCGACGGCTGCTCGAGCGGGGAGGTGTGCGCCGAGACGACGGCCAGACGGGGCATCCCTCCATCGTAGGGACGGCCGTGCGTCCTCCACGGATCCCGGCCCGCGGCTCGCAGCGCCTCCGGAATCGGGTTGAATAGACGGATGCGCTCGTTCGAGCGCGGAGAGCGTGAGGTCCATGGCCCGCCAGAGTCCCCCCGGTGAGGTGCTGCCGTCGGCCGCACCCGGGCCGGTGACCGCCGGCCACGAGCCCTTCTCCGAGCAGGACATCCGCGCCCTCGTCG
>NZ_PSUC01000116.1:0-10323 GCF_002931635.1 Rathayibacter sp. AY2B7
CAGGGCCGCCGACACGCCGACGCCCCGGTGCCGTTCGGCCCGGGGCGTCGGTGCGGGGGGAACGGGTCAGACGACGCGCGGGTCGGACTCCTGGGTGTCGTCCTCGGGGATGTGGACGTCCTGGACGGTCACGTTGATCTCGGCGACCTCCATGCCGGCGATGTGCTGGATGGCGTCGGCGACGGCGGAGCGCACGTCCTCGGCGACCTTCTGCAGCGGCGCGGGGTACTCGGCGACAATGGTGATGTCGGCGGCGACCTGGCGCTCGCCGACCTCGACCTTGACGCCCTGGCCGCGGTCGTCGTTGCCGATCGCACTGCGGATGGCGCCGATCGCTCGGGCCGCTCCTCCGCCGAGGGCGTGGACGCCCGGGACCTCGCGCGCGGCGATGCCGGCGACCTTGGCGATGACGCCGTCCTCGATCACGGTGCGCCCGGATCCGGTGCTGGTCTGACGGGTGGTGGTCGCGGTGGTCTCGGCCATGGTCTCCTCTTTCGCTCGGGGCCCGATCGCTCGATCAGGCGGGGTATGCAGGTAGGACGCTCCGTCGACGCCGAACGTCACGGTCGGATCCGGCCCGCCCAGGCAACTGCCAGAGAGGAGGGCCGGGCCGGGCCGGTCCTCTCAGGAACGCGGTCGACGCTCGTCGATTCGCCCTCGGCCCGGTGCTGTGGTGGCATGGAGCCGTGACCGACGCGACCGCCCCGCAGGTGCCCCTCCCCGATCGGACGGCCGCGCGCATGCGCCCGCGCGCCCTGCTCGTCCTGGCCCTGATCGGCGCGGTCGGCGGGACCCTGTCGGGCGCGTTCGGCGTCGGCGGCGGGATCGTGATGGTGCCGATGCTGATCGCGTGGGCCGGGATGGACCAGCGCCGCGCCTCCGCCACCTCGCTGCTCGCGATCGCTCCGACCTCGGTCGCCGGAGCGTTCGGCTACGCCCTCGCCGGCCAGGTCGCCTGGGTCCCGGCGGCGGTGATCGCGGCTGCGGCGATGCTCGGGGCGGTGGCCGGATCCTGGCTGCTCGCGCGGCTGCCTCTGGGCGTGCTGCGCTGGATGTTCGTGGCGCTGCTCGTGGCCGCGGCGGTGCGGATGGCCGTGTTCGGCTCGAACGACACCGGCGACGTCGCCGAGGGCTGGGGCGTGTGGCCCGGATTCGCGGGGCTCGGCATCGGGATGGGCGTCGCCTCCGGCCTCTTCGGCATCGGCGGCGGAGCTATCGCCGTGCCGGTCCTGGTCGGCGCCTTCGGGCTCGCGGACCTCCTGGCCAAGGGCACCTCGCTCGCCGCGATGATCCCCACGGCGGTCACCGGCTCGATCGCGAACGCCCGGCGCGGCCTGCTCGACGTGCGCGCGGGCCTCGTGGTCGGGCTCACCGCGACGGCGTTCTCCTTCGCCGGAGTGGCGCTCTCCTTCCTCCTGCCGGCGCGCGTGTCCGGGATCCTCTTCGCGGTCCTCCTCCTGCTCGCGGCGGTGCAGCTCGCCCTCCGCGGGCGGCGCCGCTGAGCCCTGCACGACGCGGACCCCCGCCGTCAACGCCCTGTCCGATCCGTCGCAGACGCTCGTAGCGTCGTCGCGATCGGGCGCAGGCCCGGAGGGGCGGGAGCACGATGGACCAGCAGCAGCAGCGCGATCAGCAGCACCGGCAGCAGCGGCGAGGGGGCGGCGCGAGCCTGCACCGGGACGTCGCACCTGCACGCGGCCGACGAGCCGCTCGCCGCGCAGCCCTACTCCTACCGCCGCCAGCGCACGCCGTTCGTGTACCCGCTGCTGCACCCCTCCGCGATCCCGGTGCTCGGAGCGATGGCCCGTGCGGGCGCGCTCGCGGTGCCGCCCGTGCACGGGACCCTGCCGCTGACCGCCGGAGCGGTGCTCGACGTGCCCGGATCGCCCCGCGTGCTCGCGACTCCGGGGCACACCGACGGGCACGTCTCGCTGCACCTGCCCGAGCGCGACGCGGTGATCGGCGGAGACGCGCTGGTCACGCTCGACCCCTACTCCGCGCGCACCGGTCCGCACCTGGTCGCGCGCGCCGCCACCGCCGACACGGCGCAGTCCCTCGACTCGCTGCGGGTCCTCGCCGGGGCCGGGGCGCGGACCCTCCTCCCCGGCCACGGCGCGCCCTGGCGCCTGGGCGTCGCGGCGGCGGCCGAGCTCGCGGCGCGGACGCCGATCGCCTGGGGCAGGCTCCGCAGGCCGCTCGGACGCCGGTGGCCTGCCTCTCCGAACGACCCCGCCCCGCAGCCGTGACACCATCGGAGGTGATGTCGATCCCCGGTCCCGCATGAGCGCGGTCAGCTACCAGGCCGCGTCGATCCCCCTCCGCCTGGCCAGCGCCGGCATGGTCGTCGCGCTCCCCGTCCTCGCCGTCGAGCGTCTCGGCGACGTCGCTCTCGGCGGCGCCCTGACCGGAGCGGCGCTCTTCCCCGCCGTGATCGCCGCACCGCTCGTGGGAACGGTGCTCGACCGGGTCCGCCGCCCCCGCCGGCTCCTGGTCGGCGCCGCGCTCACGACCGCCGTCGCCTTCGCGGTCGCCGCCTTCCTCGGCGAGGTGCCGACGCCGCTCATCGTGGTGCTGCTGCTCCTCGCGGGGCTCGCGACGCCCGTCTACATGGGCGGCATGTCGAGCTTCGTCACGAGCGCCATCCCGGAGCCGCGCCGCGCCTACGCGCAGGACTCGCTCTCGTACACGGTCGCCTCGATCAGCGGGCCGGCGATCGTGGGCCTCGCGGTCGGAGTCGGGGGAGCGCGGACCGCGATGCTCGTCATGGCGGTCCTCGCCCTCATCGGCGTCGTCGGATCGCTCGGCCTGGCGATGGAGGCCCGTCCGGCGCCGACGGTCGGCGTGCTGCGGACGATCGTCGCGGGCGTCACCCACCTCGTGCGGCACCGTCCGATCGCGGTGGTCACCTCGGCGGGCACCCTCAGCCAGGTCGCGGGCGGAGCGGCGGGAGTCGCGGCGATCAGCCTCTCGGTGGAGCGGCTGGGCAGCACCGACGCCGCCGCGTGGATCCTGACCGCCTTCGCCGTGGGCGGCCTGCTGGGCGCGCTCGCCGTGGCGGCCCGCCGCTGGACCCGCCGTCCGCCGGCGTGGACCATGGGCGCCGCCTACATCGCGACCGGCGCCGTCCTCCTGATCGCCGTCCCCGACCTGGGCATCGTCGCGGCGGTCGCCGCCTTCGCGGTCGCGGGCGTCTTCACGGCCCCCTCGAACGCAGCGATGCTGCTGCTGCGCGACCAGGAGAGCCCCGCCGCCGTCCGCTCGCAGGTGTTCACGATCGGCGCGGGGCTGCGCTCCGCCGCAGCGGCAGTCGGCGCTGTGCTGGCGGGAGCGGCGTCCGGCCTCGGAGCCTCCTGGCTCGTTGCGGGGATCGCCGTGGTCTGGATCGGCTCCGGCCTGCTGCTGCGGCTGTTCCCCGCGCGCGACCGCGACTGACCCGGGCCGAGCGCGGAGCGCTCGGCGGGACCGGCACCGCCGCGCGCGGAGATCGCGATCAGGCCGCGACGCCCGCCAGCGTGCCCGTGCTCGGCCCGTTCGGGTCGGTGATCATGCAGTTGATCGTCCGGTCGCCCGTGCCCCAGCTCTCGGCGGTCGGGTAGTAGTAGCTGAAGTCGTACGCCGAGTCCTGGTAGCCGATCCCGGTGAACGACTCGAACGCCGTGACGCAGTCGGTCTCGGCCTGCTCCGTCGCGACGGACTCGCCCGGGTACTCGTCGGCGTCGGCCATCGTCAGGTTCTGGAACACCTCGTAGACGTGCGGGTCGGTGCAGGGCACGGTCGGCACGTCGGTGACCTCGGTCGCCTCCTCGCTGAGCTCGCCGTTCAGGCAGTCGCCCACCCGCAGCTGGAAGACGTCGGTCGTCCCGCCCTCGGTGATCTCCCCGGTCTCGTCGTCGCGGGTCTCGCCTCCCATCAGGCCGTTCAGGCCCGAGCAGCCGGTCAGGCCGAGGGCGAGGGCCGCGCCGGCGGCCAGGACGAGGGCGGTTCTGCGGCGGTTCATGGCGACTCCCGGGATCTTCGGCACGGAGGTGTTCCTGTGACGGCTCCCAGGCTAGGGGTGCAGGGCATCCGTCCCGAGGGGGATGCACTCGATCCGGATCTCCACTTTCCGGAGTAGCGGACGCTCAGCCCGGTCCGGTCGAATGGGGTCATGGCTCAGAAGACGGTCGCAGACCAGCTCATCGCTCAGCTCATCGACGCCGGCGTCTCCCGCATCTACGGGATCGTCGGGGACTCGCTGAATCCGATCGTCGACGCGGTGCGCCGCAGCGGCGGCTCCGAGAAGGGAGGCATCGACTGGATCCACGTGCGCAACGAGGAGGCGGCCGCCTTCGCCGCCGGCGCGGAGGCGCAGCTCACCGGGCGCCTCGCCGTCTGCGCCGGCAGCTGCGGCCCCGGCAACCTGCACCTCATCAACGGCCTCTACGACGCGCACCGCTCCTCCGCCCCGGTGCTCGCCATCGCGAGCCACATCCCCAGCAACGAGATCGGCTCGTCCTACTTCCAGGAGACGCACCCGGACAGGCTCTTCGTCGAGTGCTCGAACTACCGCGAGCTGATCTCGACCGCCGCCCAGGCGCCGCGGGTCGTCAACGCCGCGATGCGCAGCGCGGTGGCGCTCCGCGGAGTCGCCGTGGTCACCCTCCCCGGCGACATCGCCGAACTGGAGGCGGTTGACGGCTTCCCCGCGTTCGTGCTGCCGTCGACGCCCGTCCTGGTCCCCGCCGACGCCGACGTCCGCGCCCTCGCGGCTGCGATCGACCAGGCGCGGACCGTCGCGATCTTCGCGGGCGCCGGAGTGCAGAACGCGCACGACGAGGTCGTCGCCTTCGCCGAGCTGGTGGGCGCGCCCGTCGGGCACAGCCTGCGCGGCAAGGAGTGGATCCAGTACGACAACCCCTACGACGTCGGCATGACGGGCCTCCTCGGCTACGGAGCGGCTCACGCCGGCATGCACGACGCCGACCTGCTCCTCCTCCTCGGCACCGACTTCCCCTACGAGCAGTTCCTCCCCGACGCCTCGAAGGTCGTGATCGCTCAGGTCGACAGCGACGCCTCGAAGCTCGGGCGCCGCGTCAGCGTCGCGCACCCCGTCCACGGCGACGTGGCGGCGACCCTCACCGCGCTGACCCCGCTCGTGCAGCGGAAGGACCACCGCTTCCTCGACAAGACGCTGAAGAAGCACGAGAAGCTGGTCACCGGAGTCGTCGGGAAGTACACCGAGGTCGGGACGCGCAGCCCGATCCACCCCGAGCTCGTCGCGTCCACGCTCGACGGCCTGCTCTCCGAGGACGCGATCGTCACCGCCGACACCGGCATGGGCAACGTCTGGCAGGCCCGCTACATCACCCCCAACGGGAAGCGGCGCCTGCTCGGCTCGTACATGCACGGGTCGATGGCGAACGCGCTGCCGCAGGCGGTCGGCGCGCAGCTCTCGCACCCCGGTCGCCAGGTCGTCTCGCTGAGCGGCGACGGCGGGCTCTCCATGCTGATGGGCGAGCTGGTCACGGTCGCCGCCTACCGGCTGCCCGTGACGATCGTCGTGTTCAACAACTCCACCCTCGGGCTGGTGAAGGTCGAGATGCTGGTCGACGGCTTCCCGGACTTCGCCGTCGACGTGCCGATGGTCGACTACGCGAAGGTGGCGGAGGCGATCGGCATCCGCGGCATCCGCGTCGAGGACCCGCGCGACGTGGAGGAGGCCCTCCGCTCGGCGCTCGCCGACGGCGGCCCGGTCCTCGTCGACGTGGTGACGGATCCGCTCGCCCTCTCGCTCCCGCCCACGATCACGGGCGCGCAGGTGAAGGGCTTCGCGCTGGCGGTCTCGAAGATCGTGATGAACGGAGGAGCGGGCGAGGCCGTCGCGCTGGCCCGCACCAACATCAAGCACGCTCTCCGATGATCGACGCCCGGGCGCTCGCGAGCGGCACCTGGTTCGTCCGGGGCTCCTCGCTGCCGCTCTGGCGCTCGCGGTCGGGGGTGGCGATCACGTACGCGCCGCTCCCGACCGGCGGGATCGGCGACGTCGTCAGCTGGCGCGGCCGCACGCGCTCGCACTACGTGGTCGGGATCGACACCCCCGACCCGCACGATCCGTCCGGCTTCCGCTGGCGCGGCGTCGAGCCGCTGACCCTCCTCGCCCGCAGCCGCTGGTCGTTCGTCGCCGCCGACGAGGAGGCGGGCTGGGCGCTCACCCGCTTCGCCCGGACGCCGTTCACGCCCGCCGGCGTCGACGTGTACGTCCGCGAGCCGCACCCGGCCCGCGGCGTCCTCGCGGCGGCGCTCGCCGCCTGCGCCGCCGACCCGCGCACGTCCGCGCTGCGCCCGCGCCTCTTCGAGGTCGCGCCCTGACTCCTGAGCGCGCGCTCTCCCGTGAGGCGTCACGAACGGTCGCCACCCCGCCCGGATGACGACCGTTCGCGATCCCTCGGCGAGCTGGTGCGCGCATGTGTGGGCGCGTCACTCGCCGAGCGTGATCGCCTGCGCCTCGACGAGCTCGGGCTCGGGCTCGTGGGCGTCGGCGCGGGCCAGGGTGCGGCGTCCGAGCAGCACGATCAGCGCGGCGACGGCGACGGCTCCCGCCGCGGCGTACATCGGGAAGGCCGGCGAGATCGCGGCGGCCAGGGCGGAGGCGGCGGGCGGGGCGATCGCGCCGCCGAGGAAGCGGACGCCGGAGTAGGCGGACGAGGCGACGGAGCGGGGCAGGTCGGTCGCCTCCATCACGCACTCGGTGAGCACCGTGTTGACGACTCCGAGCAGCAGGCCGCCGACGATGATGCAGACGATCAGGCCGACGCGCGACGAGATCACGAGGCCGCCGGCGATCAGGTCGAGCGCGAGCAGCAGCAGCACCGAGCGCAGCACGACGGTGCGCGGGAGGCGCCGGGTGAGCAGCGGAGCGACGAACACGGAGGTGATCGCCACGCCCAGGCCCCAGCCGAAGAACGTGAAGCCGAGGCCCATCTCGTCCAGCCCGAGCGGGTAGGGCGTGTAGGCGAGCAGCACGAAGAAGCCGATGTTGTAGAACAGGGCGGCGCCCGCCAGCGTGCGGATGGCCGGGACCTTGAGGGCCGCGAAGGGCGCCGAGAGCGGAGTCGGAGCGGGCTTGGGGCCGTCCTCGCGCAGGAGCGTCGCGATGGCGATGAAGCCGACGGCCATCAGCACGGCGGTCCCGAAGAACGGACCGCGCCACGAGACGCTGCCGAGGAGCCCGCCGAGCAGCGGGCCGACGGCGATGCCGATGCCCAGCGCGGCCTCGTAGAGCACGATCGCCGCGGAGGAGCCTCCGCTCGCCGCGCCGACGATGGTCGACAGGGCGGTCGAGATGAACAGCGCGTTGCCGAAGCCCCAGCCCGCGCGGAAGCCGATGACGCCCTCGACGCTGCCCGCCGTGCCGGCGAGCGCGGCGAACACCACGATCAGCACCAGGCCGATCATGAGGGTCTTCTTGGCGCCGATGCGGCTGGAGAGCCAGCTGGTGAAGAACATCACGACGCCCGTGATGACGAGGTAGCTCGTGAAGAGCAGCGAGGTCTCGGTCGGAGTCGCCTGCAGGCTCTCGGCGATGGCCGGGAGGATCGGGTCGACCAGGCCGATTCCCATGAAGGCGATCACCGCGGCGAAGGCGACGGCCCAGACGGCCAGCGGCTGCTTCAGGATCGAGCCCTGGGCGGGCGAGTGGGGGGAGGTGGTCACGGCGTGGAGCCTTTCTCGGGGGAGGAGGGGACGGGGGTGCCGGCGATCCGGGCGACGCGGGCCTCGACGAGGGTCGCGGCGCGCTCGAGGGCGAGGCGGTCGTCCTCGTCGAGGTCCTCGAACAGCGGGGCGAGGGCGGCCTCGAGGCGGAGCCGGTGCTCGGCGAGGGCGTCGAAGCCGGCGGGAGTGCCCTCGATCAGCCAGGCGCGGCCGTCGTCGGCGTCGTGGACGCGGCGGATCCAGCCGGCCTCGTCGAGCCGGGCGATGATCCCGGTCATCGTCGGCTGGGTGACGCGGACCCGCTCGGCGAGCTCGCCGAGGCGGGAGGGGGAGCCGGTGCGCAGCTCGGCGAGCGTCGACCAGACGGCTCCGGACTGCGCGCCGAGCCCGGTCGCGCCGCTCGCCCGGCCCGCGAACCGCGTGAGTGCGGTAGCGGCGGAGGCGAGACGCACGGGGGCACTGGAATCGGGCACGAGAAACAATATAGCACGCCTATGTAGTTCAGTGGAGGGCGCTCCGAGTCCGCCCTCCATCGGGCGCGCTCACTGCCGTTCTCCTCCGCTTCTGTGACAGGATCGTCCGTATTCGCGCGTCCGCTCCCGCGATCACCGACGGAAAGAGAAGTCATGTCCCCCAGCGAGCACGACGTCGTCGTGATCGGAGCCGGTGCCACCGGACTCACCGCGGCGCTCCGGCTGCAGCAGCACGGACTCGACGTCGTCGTCGTCGAGGCGCGCGAGCGCGTGGGCGGGCGGCTCGAGACCCGCGTGGTCGACGGGCAGCTCCTCGAGCTCGGCGGCCAGTGGGTCTCGCCGGACCAGACGGCGCTCCTCGAGACCCTCGACGAGCTCGGCCTCGGCACCTACTCCCGCTACCGCGAGGGCGAGAGCGTCTACATCGGCGCCGACGGCTCCGCTCGCCGCTTCACCGGCGACATCTTCCCGGGGAGCGAGCGCACCGAGTCCGAGATCTCCCGCCTGATCGAGGTGCTCGACCGCCTCGTCGCCGAGACGGATCCGGCGGCGCCGTGGACGCATCCGCTCGCCCGCGACTACGACCGCGTCACCTTCGCCGCCTGGCTGGAGCAGCAGAGCGACGACGAGGAGGCGCGGGCCAACATCGCCCTCTTCCTCGCCGACGCCATGCTCACCAAGCCGGCGCACGCCTTCTCCCTCCTCCAGGCGCTCCTCATGGCCGCGAGCGCGGGGAGCTTCAGCAACCTGGTCGACGCCGACTTCATCCTCGACAAGCGCGTGATCGGCGGCCTCCAGCAGGTCCCGGAGCGGCTCGCCGAGCGCCTCGGCGCCGAGCGCGTCCTGCTCGGGCACCCGGTCCGCTCCGTCCGCTACGGCGACGACGGGGTCGAGGTGCGCGCCGACGGCGTCGTCCTCCGCGCCCGCCGCGCGATCGTCGCCGTGCCGCCGAACCTCGTCGGCCGCATCTCGTTCGACCCGCCGCTCCCGCGCCTGCGGCAGCAGGCCCTGCAGCACCAGTCGCTCGGCCTCGTGATCAAGGTGCACGCCACGTACGCCACGCCCTTCTGGCGCGCCGACGGACTCTCCGGCACCGCGTTCAGCCCGCACTCGCTCGTGCACGAGGCCTACGACAACTCGAACCACGGGGAGGAGCGCGGCACCCTGGTCGGCTTCGTCTCGGACGAGAAGGCCGACCGCGTGCTCGCGCTCGACGAGGCGGAGCGGAAGGGCGCGATCCTCGACTCGCTCGCCGCCTACTTCGGCCCGGCCGCACTCGATCCGGTCGTCTACTACGAGAGCGACTGGGCGTCCGAGGAGTGGACGCAGGGCGCGTACGCCGCGAGCTTCGACCTGGGCGGGCTGACCCGGTACGGCGCGCTGCAGCTGGAGCCGGTGGGTCCGCTCCGCTTCGGCACGAGCGACCTCGCCGCCGAGGGCTACCAGCACGTCGACGGCGCCGTCCGCGTCGGCAGGCGCCTGGCACAGGAGATCATCGACGAGGACGGCGCGACCGCACCGGCCCCCCACCGCGAAGGAGCACAGCCCGCATGAGCACCCACTACGCCGTGATCGACCCGGCCACGGGGGAGACCCTCCGCGAGTACCCGACCCTCGGCGACGCCGAGCTGACCGCGGCGATCGGCTCGGCGCAGGACGCCTACTCCTCGTGGTCGCGAACCGTGCCCGTCGCGACCCGCGCGGCGCTGATCGCCCGCGTGGCAGAGCTGCACGTCGAGCGCGCCGACGAGCTCGCGGCGATCATCGTCCGCGAGATGGGCAAGCCGCTCGACCAGGCGCAGGGCGAGGTCGGCTTCGCCGCCGACATCTACCGCTACTACGCCGAGAACGGCGAGGCCTTCCTCGCCGACGAGCCGATCGAGCTCGCCGAGGGCACCGGCTCCGCGCTGATCCGCCGCGCCGGGCTGGGCGTGCTGCTGGGCATCATGCCGTGGAACTTCCCCTACTACCAGGTGGCCCGCTTCGCCGGCCCGAACCTGGTCGCGGGCAACACGATCCTGCTCAAGCACGCGCCGCAGTGCCCGGAGTCGGCCGCCGCCATCGCCGACATGTTCCGCACCGCGGCCGAGGAGCTGGGTGCGCCCGCCGGCGTCTACGTGAACCTCTACGCCACGAACGAGCAGGCCGCGACCGTCAT
>NZ_PSUC01000117.1:0-10128 GCF_002931635.1 Rathayibacter sp. AY2B7
TAGTCGGTCGGTGTCGCGGTCCCGTTCGCGATTCCTCGTCACCTTCTCCACCCACCCCCGTGTTAGCGTCGCTCCCGGACATGTGACTGGTCGTGCAGGCAGGATCCGACGAAACGCGCAAGCAGCGTCGTCGGGTCCTTTTTTTGTGCCCGGACGCCTCCTGACGCTCCGCCGGAGCACCGATGACGGTGCCGGAGGGGGCGGGGACGGCGACGGACGGCCGGGCAGCACAGCGCAGGGAAGCGCGCGTCCCCCCACACCCGGAGGAGTACCGATGAGTACCCAGGAGAGCGCGAAGGCGATCCTCGAGCACGTCGGCGGCGCCGCCAACGTGGCGAAGCTGCAGCACTGCTCGACCCGTCTGCGGTTCGCGCTGGCGGACGACGCGAAGGCCGACGTCGAGGCGCTGAAGGCGGTGCCCGGCGTGATCGGCGTCGTCACCGGCCCGCAGACGCAGGTCATCGTCGGCAGCGGCGTCAGCGAGATGTACGCGGCGGTCGAGAAGCTGCGCGGCGGCACCACCGCATCCGCAGAGCAGGCGAAGCAGCCGCGCTCCCTCAAGCGCCTCGGCGCGACGATCATGGACTTCGTGGTCAGCGTCTTCACGCCGATCATCCCGGCCATCGCGGGCGCCGGCATCTTCAAGTCGTTCCTCGTCCTCGCCTCGGCGCTGGGCTGGCTCGACCCCGCGAGCGACAACTTCAAGCTGCTGTCCGCCATCCCGGACGCGGTGTTCGGCTTCCTGCCGCTGCTCGTCGCGTACACGAGCGCGAAGAAGCTCGACGTGAACCGGCCGCTCGCGCTCGGGCTCGTCGGCGTCCTGGTCTTCCCGGCGTTCACGACGCTGCTCAACCAGGAGGGCGGCGTCGCGCTCTTCGGCATCCCGGTGCCGGTCATCGCCTACAACGCGCAGGTGTTCCCGGCGATCCTGGCCGTGCTGCTGCTCTCGGTCGTCGAGCGCTTCTTCACGAAGCACTCGTGGGGCCCGATCCGCACGTTCTACGTGCCGCTGATGTGCCTCGTGATCGTCGCTCCGGCCACGATCTTCCTGCTCGGCCCCCTCGGCTACTGGCTCGGCTCCATGCTCACGGGCGCGATGATCGGCCTCTACGGGGCGCTCGGCTGGGTGGCCGTCGCGCTGCTGGCCGGCGTGCTCCCGCTGATCATCTCGGTCGGCATGCACAAGGCGTTCATCCCGCCGACCATCGCGACGATGGCCAGCGCGGGCAAGGACACCTTCTACCTCGCCTCCTCGCTCGCCCACAACGCGGCGGAGGCCGGCTCCAGCCTCGCGATCGCCCTGCGCACCAAGAGCGCGACCCTCCGCGCCACCGCCTTCTCGGGCGGCCTCTCGGCTCTCTTCGGGATCACCGAGCCGGCGCTCTACGGCGTCACGCTGCAGAACAAGCGCGCCCTGGTCTCCGTCATCACGGGCAGCGTCGTCGGAGGCGCCTACATCGGCGCCACGCAGGTCGCCGCGTTCGCGCTGGTCAGCCCCGGCGTCGCGAGCATCTCGATGTTCATCGACGGGCTGAACCCCTGGAACCTGCTCAACGCCGTGATCGGCCTGCTGATCTCGGTCGCCGTCTCGTTCGTCGTCTCCTTCGTCATCTGGCGCGACGACGCCTCCGCCAGCGTCCAGGCGCTCGGGGACGTGGCGGCCGCCGCCGGGAGCCCGCTCGCGCTGCAGGCGCCGCTCACCGGCTCCGTCATCCCCCTCTCGGAGGTGCCGGACCCCGTGTTCTCGGCCGGCGTGCTCGGCGAGGGGCTGGCGATCCGCCCCACCGACGGAGCCGTCCGGGCGCCGTTCGCGGGCGAGGTCATCGCGCTGCTCTCCTCCCGCCACGCCGTGGGGCTGCGCCGCGCGGACGGCGTCGAGGTGCTCATCCACGTCGGCATCGACACGGTGCAGCTGGACGGCGCGCCGTTCGAGGCGCACGTCGCGGTCGGCGACCGGGTCGAGGCCGGGCAGCTGCTCCTCACCGCCGACCTGGCCGCGATCACCGCGGCCGGCTACGACACCACGACCCCGGTGCTCGTGACCAACTCCGCCGAGTACACCGTGCTCGTCGAGGCCGCCGAGCGGATCACCGCCGGCGACCGGATCATGACCGTGACGCAGAGAGAGAAGGAGCTCGCCGATGGCGCTTCCTGACGGATTCCGATGGGGCGGCGCCCTCGCCGCCAACCAGGTCGAGGGCGCGTGGCGCGAGGGCGGGCGCGGCCCGGCGGTCAGCGACGTCGCCTCCTACAAGCCGAAGGCGGACCCGAAGGAGTACGCGATCCACCACCGCAACACGGTGGAGAGCATCACGGCGGCGATGTCCGACGACGACCCCGAGTACTACCCCAAGCGCCGCGGCATCGACTTCTACCACCGCTACCCCGGCGACCTCGCGCTGTTCGCCGAGATGGGCTTCACCACCCTCCGCGTCTCGATCGCCTGGACCCGCCTCTACCCGACGGGGGAGGAGGCGGAGCCGCTCGAGGAGGGCATCGCCTACTACCTCGCCCTCTTCACCGAGATGCGGCGCCTCGGGATCGAGCCGCTGGTCACGCTCTCGCACTACGACCCGCCGCTCGCGCTCGCGCTGAAGCACAACGGCTGGGTCGACCGCCGCACGATCGAGCTGTTCGAGCGCTTCGCCCGCACCTGCTTCGAGCGATTCGGCCACCTCGTCGACATGTGGCTGACGTTCAACGAGATCGACGGCATCATCCGCCACCCGTTCACCTCGGGCGGGATCATCGAGGAGACCGTCGAGGGCAGCGTGGAGCAGGCCTGCTACACGGCTCTGCACCACCAGTTCGTCGCCTCCGCCTCGGTCACGAGGACGCTGAAGGAGCTGTGGCCCGAGTCGCGGATGGGCTGCATGCTCACGATGCTGACCACCTACCCCAACACCTGCCACCCCGACGACGTCGCGGCGACGCAGGCGAAGGAGCGGATGCTCTACCTCTGCACCGACGTCCAGGCGGGCGGCGCCTACCCGCGCCTGGCGCTGCGGGCGCTCGAGAGCCGCGGGGTCGAGATCCCGTTCGAGGCGGGCGACGTCGAGCTGCTGCGCGAGCACCCGGTCGACTTCATCTCGTTCAGCTACTACATGTCGATGACGGAGTCCGTCCGCCCCGACGCCGAGCGCACCCCCGGCAATACGGTCCTCGGTGTCAAGAACACGTTCCTCGAGTCGAGCGAGTGGGGCTGGCAGATCGACCCCGTCGGCCTGCGGATCTCGCTGATCGACCTCTACGACCGCTACGGCAAGCCGCTGTTCATCGTCGAGAACGGCCTCGGGATGCGCGACGAGCTGACCGAGGACGGCCGGGTCCACGACCCGTACCGGATCGACTACTTCCGCGCGCACTTCGAGCAGATGATCCAGGCGGTGGACGAGGGCGTGGAGCTGCTCGGCTACGTGAGCTGGGCGCCGATCGACCTGATCAGCGCCTCCAGCTCGCAGATCTCGAAGCGCTACGGGTTCGTGTTCGTCGACATGGACGACCTCGGCCATGGCAGCACCGAGCGCTACCGGAAGGACTCGTTCTTCTGGTACCAGAAGGTCATCGCCTCGAACGGCGCGGATCTGGGATGATCCTCCTCTGCCCGGAGGCGCCGTCCGGCTCTCCGGGCAGAGGCCCCGCCACCCCCACCCCAGCCCTGACGCGGCCGTCGACGGAGACACGCATGCAGACCATCAAGAAGGTGCTCAACTCGAGCGTCGTCCTCGTCGTCGACGAGCGCGGCGTCGAGCGCGTGCTCCTGGGCAGGGGGATCGGCTTCGGAGCGAAGGCCGGCGAGGCGATCGAGCCCTCGAGCGTCGACCAGGTGTTCGTGGCGCTGGACGACTCGGATCAGCGCAACCTCGTCGAGCTCCTGGCCCAGATCCCGCCGGAGTTCGTCGAGCTCACCCGCGCGGTCGTCGCCGATGCGGAGGAGCAGGGGCTGAGGCTCGACCCGCACGTGTACCTCGCGCTCACCGACCACCTGCACTTCGCGGTGGAGCGGCAGCGGCGCGGGCTCTCGGTCGCCAACCGGCTGGCCTGGGAGATGCGGACGGTCTACCCCGTGCAGTACGCGGTGGGGGAGCGGGCGGTCGAGCGGATGCGCGAGCGCCTGGACGTGGAGCTGCCCGCCGACGAGGCCGCGAACGTCGCCTTCCACCTCGCCAACGCGGAGCTCGGCAAGGTCGGGATCGACTCGCTCAGGATCGTGCAGCTCATCCGCTCGGTGACCGCGATCATCCAGCACTCCAGCGGAGCCGCGCTCGACCGCGACGACCTCCGCTCCGCCCGCTTCGTGGCGCACCTGCAGTACTTCGCCGAGCGCTTCTTCTCGGGCGGCCTGCTCGAGAGCGAGGACGACTTCCTCTTCACCAGCCTCAGCGCCCGCTACCCGCGCGCGATCGCCTCCGCCGAGCGCGTGCGCTCTTTCGTGGCGGCCGAGTACCAGGCCGCCCTGCCCAACGAGGAGGTCGCCTTCCTGGCCCTCCACATCGCGCGCGCCGCTCCGGAGTAGCGCGCTGACCCCGGAGAACCGCATGCACCGCACCACCCCCGCCCGCCCGACGACGCCCGCGAGCGCGCGCCCGTGAGCGGCACGATCCACCTCGTCCGCCACGCCGAGACCCTCTTCAACGTCGCCGGCCAGCTGCAGGGCTGGTGCGACTCGCCGCTGACCGAGCGCGGCGAGCGCCAGGCGGCGGCCCTCGGCGAGCGGATGCGCGACGTGCCGCTCGTCGCGGCGTTCACGAGCGACCTCACCCGCACCCGCACCACGGCGGCGGCGGCGCTCGCCGGGCACCCGTCGCTCGAGGCCGAGCCGATGGTCGAGCTCCGCGAGTGGCACTTCGGCGCCTTCGAGGGGCAGCCGAACGCCTCGCTCTGGGAGCCGGTGTTCGCCGACCACGGCTACCCCTACGTGCCCTCCTCCGCCGACTGGCCGCGGATGACCGACGCCGGGCTCGACTCGGTGCTCGACGCGATCCACCGCCACGACCCCTCCGGCCGGGCCGACAGCGGTGCCACCGTGCGCGCCCGCGTGGAGGCGGCGATCGCGCGGTTCGTGCCGGCGGCGGAGCACGGGGACGTGCTGGTCGTGACCCATGGAGCGGTGCTGGGGAGCATCCTCCGCGCGCTCGACCCCGCGCACCGGCCGCAGCGGGGCTACCCGAACTGCGCGGTCGTGTCGGTGACGGACGGCGTCATCGGCGAGGTCGACGGGAGCTGCGCGACGGCCTGACCCCGCTCCTCCTCCTCCACGGACGCCCCTGTGCGCTCCGGTCGCCGACCGGACGAGCACGGGGGCGTCCGTCGTGCTCGGGACGCCGGCGGCCCGCACCCGGGCCGCCCCCGGACCTGCACGCGCGGCCGCCTCGGGACCTGCACGTCCGGTGATCCGGGACCTGCACTTTCGGCCACCTCGGCGCTGTACCGAAGTACAGGAGCCCGTCGCGAGAGCGTCCGTAGCGTCTGAGGAGTCAAGAGAAACGACTTCGAGGAGATGACATGCGAGGGCTTCAGCTCAGCGGCGTGAGCCGTGCATTCGGCGGCCACCGGGTCCTGCACGACGTGGACCTGTCCGTGGGCCGCGGCGAGATCGTCGGCTTCATCGGCGGCAACGGCGCCGGCAAGACCACGACGATGCGGCTGATCCTGGGCCTGCTCACCCCCGACACGGGGACCATCACCTGGGACGGCGCGCCGATCACCGCCGAGGACCGCCGATCGATCGGCTACATGCCGGAGGAGCGCGGCCTCTACCCGCAGATGCGGGTCCGCGAGCAGGTGATCCACTTCGCTCTGCTCGAGGGGCACGACGCCCGGGGAGCCCGTGAGACCGCCGAGGAGGTGATCGACGCGCTGGGCCTGGCCGAGCGGGCCGACACCCTGGTGCAGGACCTCTCGCTCGGCAACCAGCAGCGCGTGCAGCTGGCCGTGTCCCTGGTGGGCGATCCGTCGCTCCTGGTGCTGGACGAGCCCTTCTCGGGGCTCGACCCGGTCGCCGTGGAGACGATGGCCGGCCTGATCCGGCAGCAGTCCGCCCGCGGCGTCGGCGTGCTCTTCTCCTCCCACCAGCTCGACCTGGTCGAGCGCCTCTGCGACACCGTCTGCGTGCTCGACTCCGGCCGCGTGACCGCGAGCGGAGCGGTGGCCGAGCTGCAGGACGACGGCCGCAGCCGCTGGCAGCTGCAGTTCTCCCGCCCCCTGGACGACCTGCTCGTCGCCGAGCTCGGCGTCACACCGGGACTGTCGGCCGAGCCGGTCCCCGGTGAGCCGGAGTCGCTGCTCGTCTCGATCGAGGGCAGCGGCCGGGACGTCCCCGAGCAGGTGCTCGCGACCCTCACCCGCCACGGCGGCCTCCGGAGCATCCGCACCGCGCAGCGCTCGCTGACCGAGCTGCTGTCCGAGCGGCTCACCGCCGCCTCCACCCCTGCGGCCGAGCGCCGCCTCGAGATCCAAGGAGCAGGACGATGACCACCACGCACCCCCGCGCCGCCCACGCCCGGACCGCCGAGAGCTCCGCTCCTCCGACGCCGGCCCGGGGAGCCGCGACGATCGTCCGCCGCGAGATCCTGACCCGCACCGGGAACCGCACGATCCTCACCGCGACCCTCGCGCTGGCCGCGATCGCCGGCCTCGGCGCCGGGATCGGCGGCTGGTTCCTGGTCGACGCGACGAGGGAGGCGGGGACCGTGGTCCTCGACACCCGGATCCTGTTCGCGACCGCGATGATCAGCGCCCTGCTCGCCGCGATGGTCTACTCCTCGTCGAGTCTGGCCTCGGGGGTGGTCGAGGAGAAGTCGTCCCGGATCGTCGAGATCCTGCTGACGAAGATCGGCGTCGCCCCGCTGCTCGCCGGGAAGATGATCGGCGTCGGCCTGGTGACCCTGGCCCAGCTGCTCGTGATCGGCGGCGCCGTCGTCGGCGGGTTCAGCGTGGTCGGCGGGTGGTCGGTCCTCGAGATCGAGCTCGGCCCGAGCCTGGTCTGGTTCCTCGTCTGGTTCCTGCAGGGCTACGTGCTCTTCGCGCTCCTCAGCACCCTGCTCGCCTCGACCGTGTCGAGGCAGGAGGACCTGGGCACCGCCGCCATGCCGCTCTCCGTCGTGCAGATGGCGCTGCTGATCATCGCGCTCTACGTGGTGCCGGCGAACCTCGACGAGGCCTGGGTGCACGCGCTCTCCTTCGTCCCCCTCTTCTCCTCCTACCTGATGCCGATGCGCTTCGGCCTCGACTCGGTCGGCACCCCCGAGATGGTGATCGCCGCCGTCGTCGCCGCGATCACGGTGCCGCTGCTGTTCCGCCTGGTCGTCCGCGTCTACCGCAACAACGCGCTCCGCACCGGCTCCCGCGTCTCGCTCCGCGCCTCCCTCAAGGCCGCCGACGCCTCCTAGGCCCGGCTCCTCCATCCACCACCACCACCCCTCGGAAGGACACCACCATGACCACCTCGCGCACCGCCTCGACCCGCCCCTCGCCCCTCAAGAAGCTGCTCGTCAACACCGCCCTCCTCGTCGGGGGAGCGGGCGGCGCCTACCTCGTCGTCACCTACCTCTTCTGATCCGCTCGACCGACCGAAGGACACGATCGTGACTCTCCTCGCGACTCCCGGGCTCCGCCCCGCGACCCCTGGGCACCGCCCCGCGGATCCGGCGGCCCTCCGGGCGGCGGCCTCGACCGAGCGGCTGCTCGGCGGCGGACGCCACCGCGTCGCCGCGATCGACCGCCCCGCCTTCGCCGGCCGGAACGCGTCGTGGACGATGACCCTCGACGACGGCGCCCGCGTCTTCGTCAAGCACGTCTCGCCCCGGACGGCGGGCCCCGCGGCCTTCCGCCGCTCCAGGGACTTCGCCGGCTTCGCCGCCCGGAGCCCCGAGCACGCCCCGGCCGGACCCCGCCTGCTGGCGGCCGACGAGGACGACTCCCTGCTGGTGTTCGAGCACTGCCCCGGCACCAGCCTGGCCCTCCTGCTCGTGGAGGAGCGCGTCCCCGCGGACTTCCCCGAGCAGGCCGGCCGGCTCCTGGCCCGGCTGCACGCCGGCCCGGTGGCGGGCCTCACCGCGACCTCGCACCCCAGCCCACCCGTCGAGATGCTGCGCGTCGGCATCCCGCACACCCGCTACGTCGACCTCACCCTCGCCGAGCTCGCCTTCTGGGGCGACCTGCAGCACGACGAGCAGCTCGTCTCGGCCACGGAGGATCTCCGCGAGTGGGAGAGCGGCAACCGCACGGCCCCGATCCACGGCGACCTCCGCCTCGACCAGTTCCACCTCCGCGACGGGCGCCTCCAGCTGCTCGACTGGGAGGAGTTCGGGATCGGGGATCCGGCCCGCGACCTCGGCACGCTGGCGGGGGAGTGGATCCACCGCGCGGTGCTCGACACCGTGACCACCCGGGAGGGCGCCTCCGCTCCTCCCCTCGCCTTCGACACCGCGGCCGCGGACGCCCGCATCGCGGAGCGGATGGCGGCACTGGTCCCGAGGATCCGGCGGATGTGGCTCGCCTACGCCGCCGAGACCGCCGGCTCGGACGACGCCCTCGCCGTCCGCGCCACCGCCCACCTGGGCTGGCACCTCGTCGACCGCACCCTCGCCCGGGCCTCGATGGTCTCCCGCCTCCCCGGGATCGAGCGGGCCGCCGCCGGCATCGGCCGCCGCGTCCTGCTCGCCCCCTCCGCCTACTCCACCGCCCTCGGATTCGACAGGAGCCCGCGATGACCGCCCTCACCACCCGCTCCGTCCTCGACGAGGCCGTGATCAGCGTCGACGCCGCCCGGCTGCGGGCCGAGGTCGACGGGACCGTGATCGAGGCCACCGGGCCGATCGAGCTGCGGGCCCGACTCGCCGCCACCCTCTACACCCACCTGCACCTCCGGAACCCGCTGCTCGGCGAGACCGCCGGAGGCGACGGCCAGGACCTCGCCCCCCGGCTGATCGACGCGATCCCGCACCGCACGGTCCTGCAGCCCGCTCCCTCCGGGGTGCTCGGCTCCGCCACCGTGCAGGGGGAGGAGCGCCGGGTCGTCGAGCTGGGCCGCGTCCGGGTCCTCGTGCCCGAGGTCGATCTCGTCCGCTCCGCCGACGGGGCCGTCGCCGGCGTCCGGCTGCCGAGCTGGCGCACCCGCACCACTCCCGGCTACCTCCTCGCCCTCGGCCCGATGGGACTCGATCCCGCCGACCGGGTCGTGCGCCTTTCGCTCGTCGCCGACTCGGCGGAGGACGCGCTCGCCCTGTGGGGCCCGCTCCTGGAGGCGCTCGCCGCCTCCGGAGCCCGCCACCAGGCCAAGGCGCTCTCGGACCCGCGGGCCTTCCCCCGCTCCGACGCCCTCGTCGTCTACCTGCCCGCCGACTCCGCCGACGACGTCGCCCGGAGGATCACTCCGCTGCTCGATGCCCGGCCCTCGCCCCGCACCGCCGTCTCGGCCTTCGCCGAGAGGCTCGCCGACGGCCTCGCCTACGCCGAGGACCCGGCCGACGAGCGCTCCTCCTACCGCGGACTGAGCTTCGGCCAGCACCGCTCCCGCGTCCTCGCCGAAGCGCTCCTGCGCTCCTCGGCCGAGACGATCCCCGCCGCCGACGCCTGGGCCGACGCCGCCCGCGCCGCGCGCATCGACCCGGACCGCCCGGGACTCACCGCCCGCTAGGGCCCCACGAACCTCCCCTCGATCCCGAGGGGACCACCACCTCAGCCCGAGGTACTCCACGAAAGGGACACATCATGACCACCATCTCCACCGACGCCCAGTCCGCCGACCTCACCGCCCTCGCGGGAGCGCACGACACCTTCGCCACCGTCGACGAGCTCGGCTCGGACGCCGCGACCGAGGCGCCCGCCACCACGCCCCTGTGCGTCGGCATCATCGTCGGCGCCACCCTCGGCGCGGGCTGCTGACCCGGCCCTCCTCCCGCCCGGGTGCTCCCGCAGCACCCGCTCCCCGGCCCTCCGGCCGGACCACCCGCACCACTCCCCGCACGACCCGGCGGATCCGCCACCACCACTCATCCAAGGAGAACACCATGTCGACCATCACCGCCGAGAGCTCGGTCACGAGCAGCCCGGTGACGAGGGCCCGCGGAGGGGCGGTGGTGCTCACGCCGACCTCGCCTCCTCCGCCGCCGCCGGTGCCCTGCG
>NZ_PSUC01000118.1:0-10090 GCF_002931635.1 Rathayibacter sp. AY2B7
CGCGGTCTTGCCTCCGGCGATCCGCACCTTGACGTCGGAGAACACACCACATGACAACGACGTCAGCGACGTCGACGCGCGGTGGAGCGCGCGTCCACGTCCAGCGCTTCGGCACCTTCCTCTCGGGAATGGTCATGCCGAACATCGCGGCCTTCATCGCCTGGGGCTTCATCACGGCCCTCTTCATCCAGACCGGATGGCTCCCCCTCCTCGGCATCGACGCCACCTGGGTCCAGCAGTTCGGCGGCTGGAGCACGGATCCCGACGTGGTCAACACCGGCCTCGTCGCCCCGATGATCACCTACCTCCTCCCGCTCCTCATCGCGAACACCGGCGGCCGCATGGTCTACGGCGCCCGCGGAGGCGTGGTCGGCACCATCGCGACCATGGGCGTCATCGTCGGCGCCGGCATCCCGATGTTCATCGGCGCCATGATCATGGGCCCGCTGTCGGCGTGGCTCATGAAGAAGGTCGACTCGATCTGGGACGGCAAGATCAAGCCCGGCTTCGAGATGCTGGTCAACAACTTCTCCGCCGGAATCCTCGGCCTCCTCCTCGCGCTCCTCGCCTTCGCGGGCGTCGCGCCGCTCGTGGTCGGCCTCTCGACCGCCCTCGGCGCGGGTGTGGAGTTCCTGGTCAACGCGGGCCTGCTCCCGTTGACCTCGCTCTTCATCGAGCCGGCGAAGATCCTCTTCCTCAACAACGCCATCAACCACGGCATCCTCACGCCGCTGGGCGTGCAGCAGGCGGAGGAGGCGGGCAAGTCCTACCTCTTCCTCCTCGAGGCCAACCCCGGCCCCGGCATGGGCGTGCTCCTGGCCTTCGCGTTCTTCGGCGTCGGCGCGGCCCGCGCCTCGGCTCCCGGTGCGGCGATCATCCACTTCATCGGCGGCATCCACGAGATCTACTTCCCGTACGTGCTGATGAAGCCGGCGCTCCTCGCGGCCGTCATCCTCGGCGGTGCGACCGGTGTCGCGACGAACGTCGCGTTCAACTCCGGCCTCCGCGCCCCCGCCTCGCCCGGCTCGATCATCGCGGTGCTCCTGCAGACCGCGAACGACAGCTTCCTCGGCGTCATCCTCTCGGTGATCCTCGCGACCGCCGTGTCGTTCCTGGTGGCCTCGGTCATCATCCGGTCCGGCCGCAAGCGCGACCTGGCCGCGGAGCAGGAGGGCGACGACAAGCTCGCCGCCGCCGTCGCCGCCAACGAGGCGAACAAGGGCAAGGAGAGCGCCGTCGGCTCGCTCATCAACGCCCGCGGTGCCAACGCTCCGCAGGACTCGGCCGGCGCCTCGACCGCGGGGGCCACGGCCACCGCGACCCAGGTCCGGAACATCGTCTTCGCCTGCGACGCCGGCATGGGCTCGTCCGCGATGGGCGCCTCGGTGCTGCGGAACAAGATGAAGAAGGCGGGCTTCGAGGACGTCACGGTCACCAACAAGGCGATCGCCGCTCTCGAGGACGACGTGGACCTGGTCATCACCCAGGCCGAGCTCACGGAGCGCGCCCGCCAGCGCACTCCGGGCGCCATCCACGTCTCCGTGGACAACTTCATGAACAGCCCGAAGTACGACGAGGTCGTCTCGCTGGTCGCGGAGCAGCACGGCAAGTAGTACGCCAACCATTCGGAGGGAACCCGTAGGGTGCGACAGAGCGGACACGCTCCGCTCGCCCCTGCGGGTTCCCTCGCTGTCAGCACCTCCACGGAAGGACGCACCCCATGAGCGACGTGCTCACCATCGGACAGATCGACGCCTCCGGCACCGCCACCACGAAGGAGGCCGCCATCAAGGAGGCCGCCGACATGCTGGTCGGCGTCGGCGCGGTCACCCCCGCCTACTACGAGGCCATGCTCGCCCGCGAGGCGACCGTCTCGACCTACATGGGCAACCTGCTCGCCATCCCGCACGGCACCAACGACGCGAAGGACGAGATCCGCTCCTCCGCCCTCTCGTTCGTGCGCTATGCGCAGCCGATCGACTGGGACGGCAACGAGGTGCGCTTCGTCGTCGGCATCGCCGGCGTCGACAACGAGCACCTCGAGATCCTCTCCAAGATCGCGATCATCTTCTCGGAGGAGGACGAGGTGCAGAAGCTCCTCGACGCTCCGGACGCGCAGTCGCTCTACAGCCTGCTGGGCGAGGTCAACTCCTGATGCCCACCGCCGTCCACTTCGGCGCCGGCAACATCGGCCGCGGCTTCGTCGGCCTGATCCTGCACGGCGCCGGCTACGAGCTCGTCTTCGCCGACGTCAACTCCGAGCTGATCGGCCGCCTCGCCGATGCCGACAGCTACGAGGTGCACGAGGTGGGGGAGGAGGCGGCCACGCACGTCGTCGACCGCTTCCGCGCGATCGACTCGGCCGCCGACGAGGAGGCTCTCGTCCGCGAGATCGCCGCCGCCGACATCGTCACCACGGCCGTCGGCCCGAACATCCTGCGCTTCGTCGCCCCCGTGATCGCGAAGGGCCTCGCGGCCCGCGACGAGTCGGCGCCGCGGCTGGCGGTCATGGCCTGCGAGAACGCGATCAACGCCACGCGCCTCCTGCAGACCGAGGTCGCCGCGAACCTCGGTGCGGACGAGTGGGAGCGCCTGCGCACCCGCGCCGTCTTCGCCGACACCGCGGTGGACCGCATCGTCCCCAACCAGGACCCGGGCCAGGGCCTGGACGTGACGGTGGAGAGCTTCTTCGAGTGGGTCGTCGACCGCACTCCGTTCGAGGGCACCGAGCCGGAGATCCCGGGCGCGACCTGGGTCGACGACCTCGAGCCGTTCATCGAGCGGAAGCTCTTCACCGTGAACACCGGCCACGCGACGGCCGCCTACACCGGCTTCGCGGCCGGAGCGCACAAGCTCTCCGACGCGCTGGCGATGCCCGAGGTGCACGACGCGGTCAAGGCCGCGCTCGAGGACACCAAGGCGCTCATCGTGGCCAAGCACGGCTTCAGCGACGAGGAGCAGCAGGCCTACCTCGAGAAGACGCTGAAGCGCTTCGCCAACCCGTACCTGACCGACACGGTCGACCGGGTCGGACGCCAGCCGTTGCGGAAGCTGTCGCGGCACGAGCGCTTCATCGGACCGGCGGCCGAGCTCGCTGAGCGCGGGCGCACGCCGGAGGGCCTGCTCGCCGCGATCGGCGCCGCGCTGCGCTTCGACGTGCCCGAGGACCCCCAGAGCGTGGAGCTCCACGAGAAGCTGGCCGCGCTCACCCCGGAGGAGTTCGTGGCGGAGGTCACCGGCCTCACGGCCGAGCACCCGCTCTTCGACCGGGTCGTGGCGGTCGTCCGCGGCTAGTCCCGTGGCCGCACGGCGGTGAACGACGACGAGGTCCCCTGCTTCCCGCGGGGGACCTCGTCGTCGTCTGCGGCGGCTCGGGCGGAGCGCTAGAACAGCCGCCAGCGCGTGAGCGGCCAGGCCACGGCGAAGACGCGTCCGGTGACCCTGTCGATCGGCACGGTCTTCACGCACGTGTCGATCGGCCCGCCGGCGCCGCGGCACTCGCCGAGCGAGTCGTTGGAGTTCGACCGGTGGTCGCCCAGGACGAAGAGGGAGCCCTCGGGGACGGTGTACTCGTCGAAGCAGCGGAGGGACGCGGGGCTCGTCGTGCAGTCGAGGGTCCCGGGGGTGAAGGGGAAGTCCTCGAACACGTAGGACTCGTCCAGCGGCTTCCCGTCGACCAGCACATGCCCCTCGGCGTCGCAGCAGGAGACGGTGTGGCCCCCCTCGGCGATCAGCCTCTTGACGAGGAACTCCTCGTGGGAGGGGCCGATGCTGGTGACGTCGCCGAACGTCTTCACGATCTCGGAGAGGGGGCTGCCGGCCTCGTCGCTCGCGCCCCAGTCGGCGTCGCGCGAGAAGACGACGATCTGGCCCTCCTCCGGCCCGCCCTGGAGGGCGAGGGTGCGGTCGACCAGGATGCGGTCGCCGAAGAATCCGCCGCCCTGGAGGGTGTTCTCCATCGAGCCGGTCGGCACCGTGTACACCTTCACGAAGAAGGTCTGCACCAGGGCGATGACCGCGATGGCCGCCAGGATCGTCACCACCGGGTGCGAGTACCAGCTCCGCCTCGCGGTCGCGGACCTCGTCGTGCGCGCCATGTGCTCTCCCTCCGGCTCGACGGAGCCAGCCTAGGCGGCGGCGGACGCAGGGCCGGGCAGGGGGCGCGCGTCGGGCGCGGAGGCGGAGGAGGGGGCGACACGCCCGAGGTGGCGGAGCGGCCGCGATTCGCGTAGCATCGACCCTTGGTGTTTTGCGCGTGCTCCGGCATGCCCGCGAACCCCGATCCGGGCTCTCGCCCGGTGGTGGCTCGTCGCGGAAACATTCGCACGACCAGTACACACACTACTTCCGAACGACAGTGAGGCTATGGCCAAAAAAGACGGTGTCATCGAAATCGAAGGTGCGGTTGTCGAGGCGCTCCCCAACGCGATGTTCCGCGTGGAGCTGACCAACGGACACAAAGTTCTCGCCCATATCTCGGGCAAGATGCGTCAGCACTACATCCGGATCCTCCCCGAGGACCGGGTGATCGTGGAGCTGAGCCCCTACGACCTGACCCGCGGCCGGATCGTCTACCGCTACAAGTAGGCGTTCGCTCCGCTGACGTTCGCGACGTGCGTGTCCTGTAAGGAACGGCCCCGGCATCCGCCGGGAGCACGACGCCAGCGAAAACAAGGACAAGAACAATGAAGGTCAACCCCAGCGTCAAGCGCATCTGCGACCACTGCAAGATCATCCGCCGCCACGGCAACGTGATGGTCATCTGCAGCAGCAACCCCCGCCACAAGCAGCGCCAGGGCTAGTCCCGCTGCTTCCGCGAGGGAGCGCCGGGGCGGCGTGCCGCCCCACTGCACAACTGAACACACCCGCAGCACCAGAAATCGCGCAGCACCCCGGCGACCCCGGGGTGGACGGCGAGGACACCTTCGGTCGGAGGCCGAGGCACCGGTGCTGCTTCACACCTCCACTCACTCACAGGAGAAGCCACAATGGCACGTCTGGCAGGAGTAGACATCCCGCGCGAGAAGCGCGTGGAGGTCGCACTGACCTACATCTACGGTGTCGGCCGCACTCGCGCGCTCAAGACCCTGAGCGACACCGGGATCGACGGCAACATCCGCGTCAAGGACCTCAGCGACGACCAGCTCGTCTCGCTCCGCGACTACATCGAGGGCAACTACAAGGTGGAGGGCGACCTCCGCCGCGAGGTCGCCGCCGACATCCGCCGCAAGGTCGAGATCGGCTCGTACGAGGGCCTCCGCCACCGTCGCGGCCTCCCGGTCCGTGGACAGCGCACCAAGACGAACGCGCGCACCCGCAAGGGACCCAAGCGCACCGTCGCCGGCAAGAAGAAGGCCGGCCGCAAGTAACGCGGGCGACACGGACCTAGAGGAGATACAGAATTGGCTACCCCCAAGTCGGCCGCGCGCAAGCCGCGCCGCAAGGAGAAGAAGAACATCGCTGTGGGCCAGGCCCACATCAAGTCGACGTTCAACAACACCATCGTCTCGATCACCGACCCCTCCGGGGCCGTCATCAGCTGGGCCTCGTCCGGTGGAGTCGGCTTCAAGGGCTCGCGCAAGTCGACGCCGTTCGCCGCCCAGCTCGCCGCCGAGTCGGCCGCGCGCCAGGCTCAGGAGCACGGCATGAAGAAGGTGGACGTCTTCGTGAAGGGCCCCGGCTCGGGTCGTGAGACCGCGATCCGCTCGCTCCAGGCCGCAGGCCTCGAGGTCGGCTCGATCAACGACGTCACCCCGCAGGCGCACAACGGCTGCCGCCCGCCCAAGCGTCGTCGCGTCTAAGCAGCACTCGCAGCCGTCGGCCGGCCGCACGAACCGCCTCCGGGCGGGGAGTGCGGCCGGCCGGCGGATCGCGCATTTCTTTCACAACTCCACACCTCGCAAACGCACGTGTCATATAGCGGACACGTGATCGAAAGGAATCATCAGTGCTTATCGCACAGCGTCCGACGCTCACCGAGGAGAACATCTCGGAGTTCCGTTCCCGCTTCGTCATCGAGCCCCTCGAGCCCGGCTTCGGCTACACGCTCGGCAACTCGCTGCGTCGCACCCTGCTGTCCTCCATCCCCGGCGCCGCTGTCACCAGCATCCGGATCGACGGAGTCCTGCACGAGTTCACGACCGTCCCGGGCGTCCGCGAGGACGTCACCGAGATCATCCTGAACATCAAGGGACTCGTCGTCTCCTCCGAGCACGACGAGCCGATCACCGCCTACCTGCGCAAGCAGGGAGCCGGCCAGGTCACCGCCGCGGACATCTCGGCTCCGGCCGGTGTCGAGATCCACAACCCGGAGCTCGTCATCGCCACGCTGAACGACAAGGCGAAGTTCGAGCTCGAGCTCACGATCGAGCGCGGCCGCGGCTACGTCTCGGCGACCCAGAACCGCAGCGAGTTCTCCGAGGCCGGCCAGATCCCGGTCGACTCGATCTACTCGCCCGTGCTGAAGGTCACCTACCGCGTCGAGGCCACCCGTGCCGGCGAGCGCACCGACTTCGACCGCCTGGTCGTGGACGTGGAGACGAAGGCCGCGATCTCGCCGCGCGACGCCATCGCCTCCGCCGGACGCACGCTGACCGAGCTGTTCGGTCTCGCCCGCGAGCTGAACAACGCGGCCGAGGGCATCGAGATCGGCCCCGCGCCGGTCGACGCGGTCCTCTCGACCGAGCTGTCCATGCCCATCGAGGACCTCGACCTCTCGGTGCGCAGCTACAACTGCCTCAAGCGCGAGGGCATCAACAACGTCAATGAGCTCGTCGCCCTCTCGGAGACGCAGCTCATGAACATCCGCAACTTCGGTCAGAAGTCGGTGGATGAGGTCAAGGAGAAGCTGACGGAGCTCGGCCTGTCGCTCAAGGACTCGGTCCCCGGGTTCGACGGCGCCCACTTCTACAGCTACGACGACGAGAGCATCTAGGTCCTCCGCTCCGGAGCCCCGGCTCCTCGCGTCCGACCTGCTGACACCCCTTTAGTACTGGAGTAAACCCATGCCCAAGCCCACCAAGGGCCCCCGCCTCGGAGGCGGACCCGCACACGAGCGCCTGCTGCTGGCGAACCTGGCCGCGGCCCTGTTCACGCACAAGAGCATCAAGACGACCGAGACCAAGGCCAAGCGCCTTCGTCCCCTCGCCGAGCGCCTGGTGACCTTCGCCAAGCGCGGCGACCTGCACGCCCGTCGTCGCGTCCTCGCGACGATCGGCGACAAGTCGGTCGTCCACGAGCTCTTCACCGAGATCGCTCCGCTCGTCGCCGAGCGCGAGGGCGGCTACACCCGCATCACCAAGATCGGCCCCCGCAAGGGAGACAACGCGCCCATGGCCGTGATCGAGCTCGTCCTCGAGCCCGTCACCCCCAAGGCGAAGAAGTCGCGCACCGCCACGGCGCCCGTGTCCGCTCCGGTGGACGAGGCCCCCGCCGAGGAGACCACTGCCGAGGAGACCCCCGTCGAGGAGGCGCCCGTGCAGGACGCTCCCGTCGAGGACGCCGCGCAGGACGCTCCGGTCGAGGAGACCGGCGCGACCAAGTAGTCACGCCCCCCTCTGACGAGAGCCCTCCGTCCCCTCCGGGGCGGGGGGCTCTCGTCGTTCCACGGGGCCGACTGGCGCGAATCGTCGCTTACGATGGCACGGCTGCGCTCGTCGGGTGCGGCCGCGTCACGACCGGCGCTCCCGGGGTCCGCCCCGACGATCCTCGGAGGACTCCTGTGCGACTGCCCTCCTCGGCCGCTGCGGCGCTCCTCGCACTGGCACTCGCGGCCGGAGTGAGCGGCTGCGCCTCCGGCGAGGTGATCGACGTGCCGGAGTCGGCGGGCCTCGCGAGCACGCCTCCGGTACCGTCGGCCGCACCGACCGTGCCCTCCGTGCCGTCGAGCGAGGGTGTGGACTGCGCGACCGCTCTCCCCGCCTCCCTCGTCGAGCAGGAGGCCGGCCTGACGGCGGGCACCGTGTCGATCACCGCCGCGGGAGACACGTGCTCCTACGCCGTCGACGGCGGCGACCCGGTCGTCGTGCTGACGCTGCACCGCGGGCCCCTCGTCGAGACCTTCACCGGTGCGGGCGAGGCGCTCGGCGCCGTGCCGGTCTCGCTGGGCACGGCCGCCTACTGGGTGCAGGGCATCGCCTCCGCCCCCTCCGAGCTGGCCGTGCTCGCAGGCGGCTGGGAGGCGCGGATCGTCTCCTCGGTCGGCGAGCAGTCGACGCTGGTCGGCTGGGCGGTCTCGGCCCTGGCGACCGTCGACGTCCCGCTCACGGTCGCCTGAGCCGCGACCACGGCGCGCTCTAGACTCGTCTGATGCTCCACCGCGTCCGCCTCGACCTGGCCTACGACGGCTCGCACTTCTCCGGCTGGGCCAAGCAGCCCGGCCTCCGCACCGTGCAGGGGGTGCTCGAGGAGTCGCTCGCCCTGGTCCTGCGCTCCGAGCAGCACCCGACCGTGACGGTCGCCGGGCGCACCGACGTCGGCGTGCACGCCAGCGCCCAGGTCGCCCACGTCGACCTCACCCCCGAGCAGTGGGGCCGCATCAGCAGCGGCAGGCGCCGACCGGGGGAGGAGCCGTTCCCGCCCGCGTCGATCCTGGAGCGGCGGCTCCGCGGGATCCTCGGGCAGTACACCGACGTCTCGGTGCACCGGGTGACGGAGGCGCCGGAGGGGTTCGACGCGCGGTTCTCGGCGCGCTGGCGGCGGTACGAGTACCGGCTGGCCGACGCCTCCTCGATGCGCCACCCGCTCGACCGCACGTACACCACCTGGATCACCGACTCCCTCGACCTCGACGCGATGACGGCCGCGGCCCGCTCGCTCCTGGGCCTTCACGACTACGCGTCGTTCTGCCGTGCCCGCGCAGGGGCCACCACCATCCGGAGCCTGCTCGACTTCACCTGGGAGCGCGACGCCGACGGAGTCCTGCACGCCCACCTGCGCGCGGACGCCTTCTGCCACAGCATGGTGCGGGCCCTCGTGGGGGCGTGCGTCGCGGTCGGCGCCGGGAAGCTCGAGGCGGGGGCGGTCCCGCTGCTCCGGGACGCCGCCCGACGGACCAACGCGTTCGCGGTGATGCCGGCCAGAGGCCTCATCCTCCGCGAGGTCGACTACCCCGAGGACGACGCACTCGCCGAGCGGGCCCTGCTCACCCGGGCGAAGCGCACCGTGCGGACCGAGGGGCCGGACCCGGAGGACTCGGAGTGAGGCGAGGGCGCGCGACCGCGCCCCGCGACCCGTGGCGGCCCGGGCCGCACCTCCCGCCGCCGGAGCCCCTGCCGCCACGATCCGTGCTTGGCCGCACGGGGGCTTTGCTGTAATGTCGACCCTTGGTGTTTTCGGCCGTGTGCCGAGCGCCCGAAGTTGAGCCCTCCACCGGATCGGTTCGGCCCCCTCGCGGGTCGAACGGCCACGGAGCGGGATCCACGAACACCTCACTCCGACCAGAAAGCAGCACTCACGTGACTCGCACTTTTTCTCCGAAGCCGGCTGACGTCCAGCACGACTGGATCGTCATCGACGCGTCCGACGTCGTGCTCGGCCGTCTCGCCACCCACGCCGCGGCGCTCCTGCGCGGCAAGCACAAGGCCACCTTCGCGCCGCACATGGACATGGGCGACTTCGTCATCATCGTCAACGCGGAGAAGGTCGCCCTCACCGGCCAGAAGCTCCTCCAGAAGAAGGCCTACCGCCACTCCGGCTACCCGGGCGGCCTCTCGGCCACCACGTACGCCGAGCTCCTCGAGAAGAACCCGGTCCGCGCCGTCGAGAAGGCCATCCGCGGCATGCTCCCCAAGAACTCCCTCGGCCGCGCCCAGCTGCGCAAGCTGAAGGTCTACACGGGATCCGAGCACCCCCACGCGGCCCAGCAGCCGCAGGCGTACGCCTTCACCCAGGTCGCCCAGTAGGCTCCGGCCCTCCCCGACACCCCAGACTTCGAAGACAAAGGATCACCTACACCGTGGCGAAGATCGCAGACCAGATCGACGTGGCTCCCGAGAGCTACTCCACCGAAAGCCCGGCCACCGAGGCGTCCACGACGCCCCGCGCCGTCCTCAACGTCTCCGGCGCAGCCGTGGGCCGACGCAAGCAGGCC
>NZ_PSUC01000119.1:0-10072 GCF_002931635.1 Rathayibacter sp. AY2B7
CCGTCGGGACGAGGGGTGGTCAGGGTGCGCTCGAATGCTCGCAGGACGACGGCCGGAGCGGCGATCGCGGTCGTGGCCGCTGCACTGGCGGGCTGCACGCCACCGGAGCCGGCGCTCACCGCCGCCAGGGTGCTGCAGGCGGTGTCCGTCGCCGTCTCGTCCGACGGGGGTGTCCGTGCGATCGAGGGGACGGCCCTCGCTGTCGGCGATGACCCGTCCGACACCTCGGCGACCACCACCGTCTACGATCCCCCCGAGGTCGCCGCCGACCTGCCGGTCCGTGTCCGGCCCTCGTGGCGCACCGCCGACGCCTCGGGCACCGATCCGGCCGACCTCGCCGGGCGCTCGGGTCGGATCGAGATCTCGCTCGCGGTGGAGAACCTGACGGTCCGGCCCGAGGAGGTCGCGTTCGACGCGGCCGGTCGTGCAGCCCGCCGCAGCGCACTCGTCGGCGCTCCGCTGACGATCGCAGCCTCCGCGGTCCTGCCGGGCGTCCCGCCGAGTCGCGTCGTCACCGAGAGCGAGTCGGGTGCCGTCACCAACGGCGTGCTCAGCCGTGACGAGCACGGAGACGCCGTCGTGCAGTGGGCCTCTCTCCTCGCTCCCCCGGGCGGTGGCGCGACGGCGACGCTGACCCTCGTCGCCGACGTCGCCGACTTCGCCGTCCCCGCCTTCGACCTGGCGGTCCAGCCCGGCCTGAGCACCGACCCGACCACCGAGGGGGCGCTGGGCGCCGCGTTCGACTCCTCCGACGCCTCGCCGCTCGCCCTCGAGCGCCGCACGATCGAGGTCGTCACCGCGGTGGACGACCTGCTGACGCAGGCCGGCACCACCGTCGCCGAGGTGCGGGCCTCGCTCGACGCGACCTCCGAGACTCTCGGTGTCCGCACGGCCGAGGAGCTGCGGGCCGGCGCCGCCTCGACGGCGGCCTCGATGCAGAGCCTCTCCGGGCAGCTCGGCGCGCTCCGGGCGCAGCTGTCGTCGACGGTCTCGGGCACCGAGTCCGGCCTGCTGGCGCAGCTGTCCGAGGCGATCGACGCGGTGGACGCCCTGCTGGGCGACACATCGGCCGCCGTGCCGCCGCCGACGGTCTCGGGCAGCGGATGCGGAGTCGCCGTCGACGGCGGCCGCTCCGGCTCGATCCACTCCGAGCTGCTGCGGCTCACGGCCGAGCTCGACGCGTACGGAGCGGCGGCCGAGTCCTGCCGCGACGAGGTCGTCGCGGCTCTCCGTGCTGCCGCGGGGCCGGCACAGCCCTCCGCCGAGACCTGCACGGCACCCTCGACCACCTGCTCCCTCGCCGCCTCCGGAGCCGCCGTCGACACCGTGCTGCTCGGGATGCTCGATCGCGGGCAGGACCTCGTCGACTCCCTGCAGCCGGAGCTGATGGACGGCGTGCAGGCCGGGTTCGCCGCCCTCGCGAGCAGGGTGGACGCCGCGTCGGCCTCGGTGGACACCCTGGCCGACCCGGAGGGATCCGTCACCCGGGCGCTCGCCGCCCTGTCGGTGACGCTGGACGGGCTCGACGCGGACACCGAGGGCCTGGAGACGACGGTCGCCTCGGTCGGCGCCGCCGCCACGACGGCCCTGGACGAGCTCGGCACACCGACCAGTGCGGGGTCGCTGTCGGCGCAGAACCAGGAGCTGGCCGACCGGCTCTGCGAGCTGTCGCCGGCGACACAGTCCCCTGCTGCCGCACCCACGCCGACCGGGCGCCCGACGCGCGCACCCGTGGAGGTGACCCGGGGCTCCGTCGAGGAGCTCCGCGCCTACCTGACCGCGACGCCCTGCTCCGGCACGGGCCGCCTCGACGCTCCCGACGGCTATCCGGCCCCCCTGGCCGACCGGCTGAGCGACCAGGTCCACGCGTGGACCGCCGTCGCCTCCACCGTCGGCAGCACCGGCGCTAGTGCCGACCTCGCCGCCCTGCGCGCCGCGCTCGCCACGGTCCGCAGCGGCGTGGCCGAGGCCGGCGCGACGGCCGGCTCGGACGACGCGCGCCTCACCGGCCTGCTCGCCTCCCTCCGCACCGGCGTCGACGCGCTGACCGCTCAGCGCGACGCCCTCGGCACCCGCATCGACGCTCTCGGCGCCCAGCAGGACGCTCTCGCACCGGCGATCCAGGAGGCGTTCGCCGAGGCGGACACGGCCGCCGCATCCGCGGTCACCGCACTCCTCGACGAGCAGGTGCGGCGGATCTCGACGCGCTCCGGCGCCGACGCCGACGCGGTCGTCGCGATGTTCGGCCGGTCGGTCTCGAGTCTGCGCACGGCCTCCTCCGGTATCCGCTCCGACGGTGCGGCGACGGTGGACGCCGGGCACCGGGCTCTCCGCACCGCGGAGGCCCGGATCGGCGAGGCCGTCTCCGAGCGGACGCGCGCCTCCCTGGCCGGCATCGCGACGACGATCGACGCCTCGACCCGCGACACCGACGCGGCCGCCGCGCTCCTCGCAGCCGATCTGCACAAGGTGCTCCTGGACCTCGGCGACCGGATGGTCGGCGGCTCCGGCCTGCTCGGATCGATGACCACGAGTGCCGCGAAGGTCGGCACCGCCGACGTGCAGCTCGCGCTCGCCTCGCAGAGCGCACGGGGCTACGCCGCGGTGCGGTCCGAGGAGGTCTCGGGCATCCTGCTCGCGCAGGCCCAGGAGCGGGCCTCCCTCCGGGCCGGGGATGAGCTTCCCGCATTCCACCTCGACCTGCCCGAGGGCACGCGGACCCGGACGGTCTACTCCTTCCGGATCGGGGACGAGCGATGACCCGCCTGGGCAGGCGCGCGGCGCAACACCCCCGCACCGCCCGACGGACCACGATGCTGATCGGCGGCGCCGTCGCCCTCCTCGGCGTCAGCGGTGCCCTCGTCTCCCTCCTGCCCCCGCAGTCGGCTCCGATGACGGAGGTCGCCGCTCTGCCTGTCGACTTCTCGTGCGCCCGGGTGCCCGAGCAGCTGACGCTCGGGGTGGTGGTCTCGCTCAGCTCGGCTCCGGGCGAGGGCGCGGAGTGGAAGGACGCGGCGAACGGCGCCGTCGTCGCCGCGCACCGGTCAGCGATGGGCGGCTGCGAGATCGGTCTCGTCGCCGTCGACGACCACGGGACGCCCGAGGGTGCCCGCGCCGCCGTCGAGGAGCTGACGGGCCAGGGCGCGTCCGGCCTCGTCCTCGCGACACACGGCGCCCACACCGCTGCAGCCGTGGACGCCGCTCGGGCCGCGGGGACAGCGACCGTCCTCCCCTACGGAGGCGGCCCCGACCTGCCCGGTGACGGCGTCTGGTCCCTCGGACCCGACACCGCCTCGGCCGACGCAGCACTCGTGGAGGAGGCCGGCGGAGGCGCCCGGGTACTCCTCGTCGACACCGGTGGAGGCACCCCGACCGGTCTCTCGCCCGCCGCGACGGTGACCGCCGATCCAGGCGCCACCGCGGACGTGATCATCACCGCCGCCCGCCCGCACCTCGAGGGCGAGCAGGCGGTCGAGCGCGTCGTCGTGTCCGGCCCCGCCGCGGCGCAGGCGACGGCGGTCGCCGCTCTGCAGGCGGCGGGGGCGTCCGTCCCGATCCTGCTCACGCCCGACGCGCTGAGCCCCGCCTTCGCTCCCGCCCTGGCCGCGGCCGGAGGCACCCTCTCGGGAGATCTGACGACGATCGGCACGGATTCCGGTGACGCGGTCTCCCTCCGCGGCGACGAGCGCGGACGCGCCGCCTCCGCGTTCCTGGGGGCCGTGCGGATGACCGCCGACGATGCCGCGCGGGCGACCCTCCTCGGCGACCGCGCGTTCCGCGATCTCGCCGCAGTCGCGGACGCCCCCAGTCACGACGCCGTCGTGGCGCTGGTGCGAGCCGCGGCCGTCGCAGGCAGCAGGGAACCCGCGGCGGTCGCCGCCGCACTCCGGGGATCCACGATCGGACCGGCGGACGGGCTCGCCGGTCCGCCGCTCGATTTCGGCGCCGCGCACGCTCTGGACGTCCCGGCACTCCCCCTCCACTCCTCGCCGCAGCGCCTCGGCCTGCGGCCCGCCGACCCGCCGCTGCTCTGGTTCGCCGGACAGCCCCGACCGTGAGCCCCCGGTGCGACTCCTCCTCGACCTCGACGGCACCCGTTCCGACATCGACCTCGGCCGCCACCGCGACTCCGCGACACTCGGCGAGCTGATCGCCAGCGCAACCGGGCACCGCCTCCCGCCCGGGACGGCCCTCGCCGTCGACACCGCCCTGCACCCTGTGGAGACCCGGCTGGCCGATCTGCTGCTGCTCGAGGGAACGCGGATCGCCCGCTCCCCCCTGCCCCGACCTGCCGCGGCCCGCGGGTGGACGGCCGTGCTGTCGGGCGGTCTCGGCGCGGGAGCCGTGGTCGAGATCCCGCGGGCCCGTGCGCTGATCGTGGGCCGCTCCCCGCACGCCGACGTCGTCCTCGACACTGCGAGCGCCTCCTGGGAGCACTTCTCGGTGACCCGCGAGGGCGACCGCCTGCGGGTGCGCGACGCCGACAGCACCAACGGCACCCTGGTCGACGGCGTCTCCGCGACCGGGGACGGGGTCCTCGTCTTCGACGCCGCGGTCGTGATCGCCGGTGGGGCGGCCCTCCTGCTGCGCCCCGCGCCCGCCGAGCTCCTGGCGCCCGAGCCGGGGAGCGCGGACAACGTCACCGCGACGGCGACCGTGCCCTTCAACCGGCCGCCGCGACCGGGACGTCCGGCGGCCGGCGAGGCGGTCGTCCCGCCGGCCCGCCTCGAGATCGCCTCCGCCACGACCTTCAGCGTGATCACCGTCGCCGCGCCGCTCGTCCTCGCCTTCGCGATGGTCCTCATCATGGGCGATGCGCGCTACGCCCTCTTCGCCGCGCTCAGCCCCGTGGCCGGAGTGGGCATGTGGTTCGAGCAGCGGCACCGGCACGCCCGAGCGACCCGGTCCGAGGAGCAGCGCTACGGCGAGGCGCTGCAGACGCTCCGCGACGACATCGCCCGTTCCGCGCGTGTCGAACGGGCCCGCCTCGAGGAGGACGCGCCCGACCCGGCGACGATGATCCGCCGGGCGGCGCTGCCCGCCACGTCGCTGTGGCAACGGCGCGCGACCTCCGCCGATGTGCTCCGCCTGCACATCGGTGTCGGCGACGTCCCGTGGTCTCCCCCGCTCGATCAGCGCGGAGTGCCGCGGCTCGAGGAGGAGGTGCGCGCGATCCTCGCGGTGAGCGTCGTCCCGAGCGCGCCGGCATCCATCGATCTCGCGGACTCGGGCGTCGTCGGGATCGTCGGCGACCGCGAGGGCGGCCTCGCTCTGGCGAGGAGTCTGCTCTGCCAGGCGGCGGTCCACTGCGGTCCGGCCGACCTGGCGATCGGGGTGTTCTGCGACCGGCGACGCGACTCCGACTGGAGCTGGGCCTCCTGGCTCCCCCACACGCGTCTGCCCGGGGGTGGACGCCGACTCTCCGACCGGCGCGACCGCAGCTCCGAGCTCCTCCGCGCCCTCCGCGACGAGGACTCGCCGCGCGTGCTCCTGGTGCTCGACTCGGACGTGCTGACCGAGGGACGCGCCGCTCCGGCGCGCGAGCTCCTCGGACTCGGTCGCGGTGACCGCGAGGCGGCGACCCGGATCTCCGGCCTCGTGCTCGCGGCTTCGGAGGAGCAGCTCCCCGCCTCCTGCACGGTCGTCGTCCGGGTCGGAGCGGACGCCTCGGCGGTCCTCTCCCGGCCCGACGAGCGGATCACCGTCGAGGACGTGGTGCTCGCCGGTCTCGCCTCCTCCACGGCCGAGCGCTGTGCCCGCGACCTGGCGCGCTTCGAGGACCCGGAGCTCGTCACCGCGGGGGCGGCCCTCCCCGCGCTCGTGCGGCTGCCGCCGCTCCTCGGCGCCGATCGTCCGACCGCCGCGGACGTCCGGGGGTGGTGGTCGAGCGCCCGGGGCGTGCGCGCGCCCGTCGGCTCGTCCGAGCACGGTCCGCTCGTGCTCGATCTCGTCGCCGACGGCCCGCACGGCCTCGTCGGCGGCACCACGGGCTCGGGCAAGAGCGAGTTCCTGCGCTCCTTCGTGGCCGGCCTCGCGGCCTGGAACGATCCGACGCGCCTCACCTTCGTGCTCATCGACTTCAAGGGGGGTGCAGCGTTCGCGTCCTGCGAGCGGCTCCCGCACACGATCGGCACCATCAGCAACCTCGACGCCCAGCTCGCCGACCGCGCGCTGCGCTCGCTCGAGGCCGAGATGCGGCGTCGTCAGCGGCTCTTCGCCGCCGCCGGCGAGGGTGTCGACGACCTCGACGCGTACTGGGCCACCTCGCCGCCGGAGCCGATGCCGCGGCTCCTGCTCGTCGTCGACGAGTTCGCCGTTCTCGCGAAGGAGCATCCCGACGTCCTGACGTCCCTCGTGAGCGTCGCCGCGGTCGGCCGTACGCTCGGCGTGCACATGATCCTCGCCACCCAGCGTCCGGCCGGAGTGGTGAACGACGACATCCTCGCCAACACCAACCTCCGCGTCGCCCTCCGGGTGCAGAGCCGGGACGACTCCGTCGACGTGATCGGAGTCGCGAGCGCGGCCGGGATCTCCCGCTCCCAGACCGGCCGGGCGTACGTGAAGCGGGGCCAGAACGACATCTCGCCCGTCCAGACGGCGCTGGTCACCGGTCGCGCGGAGGCGGCGGCCGTCGAGGCGATCGAGGTCCGCCCGGTCGGACCCACGGGCGTCCCCGTCGAGGGCCCCTCCCCGGTCGCCGCCGACGAGACGGCCCTGACCGATCTCGACCTCCTGATCGACGCGGTGGTCGAGGCGGACGCCGCTTCGGGCTTCGGCCCTCCCCGCCCGATCTGGCCGGAGCCGCTCGAGGACACCGTGGCCCTCAGCGGGTTCGGCGCGGAGGAGTCCGACCTCGGCCGCGTCGTCGGCGACGTCCTCTACATCGCACTCTCGGACGACCCCGACCGGCAGCGCCGGTCGCCGACCGGCTGGGACCTGAGCGAGGGGAACCTGCTCCTCATCGGCATCCCCGGCAGCGGCACCAGCACGGTGCTCGCGTCGATCGCACTGACGGCCGCCCGCCACTTCCCTCCGGACGAGCTCGACCTCTACGTCCTCGATGCCGGTTCCCGCGACTCCGCCCCTCTCGCGCGACTCCCGCACACCGTCTCCTACGCCGGAGCAGGTGGCGGATCCCACGAGAAGCAGACCCGGTTCCTCCGTCACCTGCGCGACGAGGTGCGCCGGCGCCGAGCATCGCCCGGGGGCCACCGTCGTGCGCTGGTGCTCGTCGACGGTCTCGCGACTCTGAAGGACGAGTTCCAGGACTGGGAGGGCCTGGCCCTGCTGGAGGCGTTCACCCGCGCCTACGCCGACGGACCGCAGCTCGGCCTGCACTTCGCGGTGACGAGCACCCGGGCGAGGGCGATCCCCTCGGTGATGGAGGAGGTCACGACGCAGAAGTGGCTGTTCCGCCTCGCCGACCCGCAGGACTACGCCGCCGCCGGGATGAAGCCGGTGCAGGCGCCGTCAGCGGTGCCGGGGCGCTGCATCATCACCTCGTCGCTCCTGCAGACGCAGGTCGCGACTCCGAGAGCCGGTCTCGACGACGCGATCGCCGAGCTCGCGGCCGCCTGGCCGAATGCGCGCGGCAGGACGAGCACGGTCGGCACGCTTCCCGACAGGGTCGCCGTGAGCGCACTCGGGATCGAGGCCCGCTTCGATCGCGAGCCGTGGCTGCTCCCGATCGGCCTCGGCGAGTCGGACCTCGCCCCGCTGGCGTTCCAGGTCTTCGAGGGCGAGCACGTCGTCATCGCCGGACCCGCTCGATCCGGCAAGTCGACCGTGCTGCTCGCTGTGGCCGAGGCGGCTCGGGCCGCCGGCTCGGTCGCCGTCTGGGGAGTGTGCGATCGACGCTCCCCGCTGAGGGGCGCCGACCTCGACCGACTCGCCGTGGGCGCGGAGGAGCTCCGCACCCTCCTCGCGTCGCTGTCGACGGAGGAGGGCCCCGTGCTGCTCCTCCTCGACGACGCCGAGCGCTGGGACGACACCGACCAGGCGCTGATGAGGCTGGTCTCGTCGGGTCGCCCAGGACTCTGCGTCGTGCTGGCCGGCCGATCGAGCGAGCTCCGCAGCCATTTCGGGAACTGGACGAAGAAGGCGGCGGCCTCCCGCTCCGTGCTGCTGCTCCAGCCCGACGTCGACAACGACGGCACTCTCCTCGGTACGCAGATCCCGCGGCGCTTCCCCGTCCCGCCCACGGTGGGCCGTGGCTTCGTCAGCCTCGACGGCGAGATCCACTTCGTGCAGTCGGTCTCGCCGACGCCGGCGGACGGCGGCTGATCAGCGCCCTCGGACGGGTGATCGCGCCTCCGCCACCGAGTCGATCGGCGCGCCCTCCTCGAGAGCGCTCCGACGACCCCGAGACGCACCCATGGAGGAGCGCGGAGGAAGGCGCGGCGGAGACGACGAGCACGTCCCGCCCCCGCTCGCCGGAGCACGCAGGGGCGGGACGGCCGGTCAGCTCCCTCCGCCGGCGGCGAAGATGTTCTGCGAGATCGTCGCCAGCTGGCTGCGCAGCTCCTCGAGCTCCTGCTTGGCCTTCTCGAGGGCCGACTTCGTCTCCGGCCAGGTCGACGAGCGGAACTGCGAGGCCAGCGGACCGTCCCAGACATTCGGATCGGACAGTGTCCGCCCCTGTGCGTCGAGCCGGCTGATCTGATCGGCGAGGCCGCCGTTGACGATCGACTGGATCTGCTGGATCGCGGACTTCGCCTCGTCGGTCGAGAGAACACGTGACATGGATCACACCTTTCTACCCCTGCGGACGGGACCGTCCCGCCCGCCCCCACTCCACCGTCGTTTCATGAGGATGTCTCGTCATGGTAGGAGGCGGGACCGCGCAGATGGCGCGTGTGGCGTCGACGGCTCGACACTGGCGCGAGAGGTCGCCTCACTCGCGAGTGGTGATAGCGAAGGGACTGCTCGAGAGGTCCGAGAACGCGCCCACTCGGGCGCGCAGCTCGCAGGACGGAGTCACCGTGAGGGCGGTCACCGTCAGCCCGTCGGACGACACGGCGACCGCGCCGCCGCAGCCGTCGCTGAACCGCACGCCCGCCACTCCGCCCGCGATCGCGTCGAGCATGCTGCTCGCCGGCGCGGACGACGGCGTCGCGAGCAGGGGGTTCACGGGGTCGGCCCCGCTCGGCCAGACCGGCACCAGCGTCACCGGCAGCGGGGTCCGGCCGACCGTCCGCGCGGGAGTCTCGATCCGCACATCCCGCAGCCGCTGCACGGGATACGCCGTCCCGGTGACCGCAGGGTCGGCCACGGCCTGTGCCGTCGCAGACGCGGCCGCCGCCAGCCACCCGTCCAGGGCGCTCTGCTCGGCCACCGCGATCGGCACGGTCGCCGTGACGTCGACGATCCCCTGCGCCGGGACGTGCAGGTCCGTCAGGCTCCAACCGCAGCCGACCCCGACTCCGGTGACGCTCGGCCGGTTGCGCACCGCCGTCACTCCGGACCAGCTGGCCGCGGGGCACGCCGCCGCGGCGTCCGGGCCCGGCAGCACCTCGAGGAAGGACCCCGAGAGGGGCGCGCTCTGGGCGGAGTAGGAGATCTCGACGACCACGGCCCGTCGCTCCGCGTCCCAGGTGGCCGATCGCGTCACTCCGAGGCCCGTCGGCAGCGGCCGGTCCTGCTGCCGGGCCGACAGGTCGGCATACGGTGCCGAGGCTGGTGCTCCGCCGCGCGGCTGGACGGCGAGGAGCACCGCCCCGATGAGCAGGACGCCGGCGCCGACGGCGGCGAGGATCATCCGCAGACGTCCGCCGCGCCCCCGCCGAGCTGGAGCCTCGAACGGCCGTTCCGCCAGGCGCAGCTCGCGGCGCGGCACCGGGCGGAGCACGGTCGCCTGCGACGACGGGCCGAGCTCGGGAGCGGGCCCCTCCTCCACCGGCTCCGACGACATCTCCACCGCCATCCCGCGGAGGACCGTGCCCGGGCGCTCGGCCTCCTCGAACTCCGCCACGCCCGCCGCGAGCGGCAGCGCCGGCAGCCCGGCCAGCGGCGGGGAGAGGCGTCGCAGGATCCCCGCCGCCTCCGCAGCCGTCGGCCGCGACGCCGGATCCTT